>NZ_JBJPHS010000099.1:0-21904 GCF_052939495.1 Phormidesmis sp. 146-12
TCTCATGAAACCCTTTCCTGCTTAGTTTTTGCAAGCTTTTGTCCTGTACTTAGGGTTGGGGGGCAGAAGCACCAAACAACGCAGCGAAAAAACTTCGTCGATCGTACCCCTTCATCTAACCTGAACCCAATGCAAACGATCGCTTCATTCCTTTAAAACATTCAGGAGCCAAAATCCAGACGAATGCCGAATTCTGACTCCTGAGCAAAGGATCAACCGATCGACAAGTTAAGGGTCGTAAGATTTGCGACTGCTGAACTTGATCTTAGCCGCTTCGGTGTTTGCGCCAATATTGCGAGGAACGCTATTGACGGCCACGCGACCTGGATTGACTTTTTCGGGGAAGACACCATCGTTAGGATGCAAATACTGAATCTCACCGTTGGGGAAAATCCGGTAGATCTTGTAGTTGGTGATCTTAAACTTGGCGCGGAGTTGTTGTCCACCTAGTGCGATCGCAAATTCCTTACGGGCAAGATACAGCAGGTTGTCGCCTTGACGCATCGTTGCAGCGCCGCCTGTAGGAAGCTCAAATACCTGTTCTTTGGGGCTAGTCCAGGTAATGGCATATTTCTCTTCGACTAGGGCTTTGGTCAGTAGTCCGCCTGTCCCGCCACCGAACAAGGGCGATTGTCCAGTAAGAGTTTCTGTCATAGGTCACGCTCTAAACGTTTTTAGGCATCCTATCACCTGGGCTTGACCTTGTTTGATGAACTGTAACAGTTGTTAGCAATTAAGGGTTATCTAATCGCGCTTCTGCGATCGCCCTCTCACATTCGACGGCCGCTCCTCGCTGGTGGGGACGACGGGAATCGTAAAGTGAAATTCTGTCCCTCGATCTTTGCCGTCTGATTCTGCCCAAATTTTGCCGCCCCAGCCTGCGATGATCTGGCGACAGATGGCCAGTCCCAATCCGGTGCCACCTGTGGTTCGCCGTAAGGCTCCTTCTTCTTGGTAGAAGCGATCGAATACGGTTTCCAGCCGATTGCGCTCGATGCCGCGTCCCGTATCTGCGACGGTAACCTGTAGCATTTTGCTGCCACTGCGCTTGGCCTGAATCGTGACGCTGCCTTTAGAATCGGTAAACTTGCAGGCGTTGTCTAGCAATTTAGAAATGACTTCGACGAGCCATTCGCCATCCACTTGCACGAGCGGCAGTTCGGCGGGTAGCTCATTGTGGATTTGGGGCAAAGGATTTTCAAACCGTCTTGCCTGAAGGCTACTCATTGCTAGATAGACGCATTCATCCAGCGGCAAAGGTTCTAAGCGCCATTCGACTCGCCCACTTTCTAATCGCGAGAGGGTGAGAAAATCTTGAATTAGCTTTCTCATACGATCGGCATCCGTCAGCGCAGAATTCAACATCACCTGACGCAAATCGGCTGACATGTCTGGCTCAGTGGCGAGACTTTCGAGACAGACTTGAATCGTCGATAAAGGCGTTCGCAGTTCGTGTCCAGTAATGGCGATCAGGTTGCTGCGGGTGCGATCGAGTGCTTCTAGCTGCTGGTTGAGATCTTCCAGGTTGGCGTAGGATTCGGCTTGAATTAAGGCAACGCCGATTTGAGTAGCGATCGCTTCCACCATCTCCAGTTCGTGGCGCTCTAATTTGTGAGGCGTGGCGTTGCAGTAGTGCAGTTCGACCATGCCCAGCAGTTGATTTTGATTGAGAACAGGCACCATTAGCCACGATCGCACCTGCCGCCCTTGAGCCAATGTTTGGAAGGGTTGAGTCAAGCGATCGTCGGTTTCGGTGTCCTCAGCATAGACAGGCTCTTGTTTTTGTAGCACTTCTTGAAAGAGGGGATTTGCCTGCAATAGCCAGGTTTCACCCAACAGCGACGTGGAACATTGAAACCCGTTCATCGGCTTCCTGGCTTTTCCGTTTCCTGGCTCCTCGGCTCCTCGACTGCCCAAAAACTCATACTCCAAAATAGCCGTTGCGTCAGTGGCTTTGCAGCGATAGATCAGACAGCGCCCCGCATTGAGAACTTGCCCCAACTCTCGAACGGCGACATTGAGGATTTCATCAGGGTTGAGCGATCGGCGCACTGCTGCGGTAATGGAATTGATCAGTCGTTCTTTGCGTTCTTTTTCGGCGATCGATCGATAGGCTTTAGAAAGCTTGTACTGTCCGGCTTGTAGATAGGTCACCAACCGTTCGGCAAACGGGCCCGGATCGACTTGATTAAATCCAGTGGATTCGTTGGCTCCAATCTGAGTTAGAACAGGCGCAATTTTTTCCACAAGTTCTGGACGATACTGCAAAATGCGGTGCAGCAGAATCTCGGCTGACTTGTAGACAGTTTGGCGATCGAACGTCCAGATTCCTTCAAATCGTCGCGACTGATCGACATGCAAATCAGGTACGCCCTGTTCGGATTCGTGAAATCGCTCTTTGCAGATCAGACAAGATGCGTACTGCTGCCCTAAGACAACGAGATGCCACTCTTTGCTCAGACCGTCGGCTGGCTCAAAGGCGATCGTTTCATACTGCTGAGAACGGTTGGCAAAATCGGTTTCGGGAGCCGCCAACACATACACCTGATCGGTGCGTTCGGCAATTCTCAAGTAGCGGTGAGATTCTTGACGATAAAACCGCTCTCGTTGAAAACTGGCAATCACTAAAGGACGATCGACCCCCGCCAAAACCTGGTCTTCCATTGCGTGGGAGAGGGCCGTCAACGAAGACTTGAAGTAAAGTTGGGGACGTACCTGGGGAAGCGCTTTGAGCAGGGTATCCAGGACTGAATCGGGGATGATCATCAATCGTTTTACAAGCCAGATTGGGTAATATCCAGCAGGCTAAGACTTGGCTCTGCGTCTTAACGGACAAACCGAACATTTCTAAGGGGTCTTCTCCGAATTAACCGCAGGTCAAGACGTAGCCACGCCAACGCATCACGGTTACTTGATTGTAAGGGGTCAGCGGGCCTCTGCCCCTATCTGCGAGTGTTTCTTAATGCTGAAGCGCGCTACTGTTCTAGGAGAACGACAGCATGGGCGGCGATCGCTTCTTCTCGCCCGACGGCATCCAGTTTTTCATTAGTCGTCGCTTTAATCCCCAGTCGATCAGGTGGCAGCTTGAGAATCGTGGAGAGGCGCGATCGCATCGATTCAATATGAGGCTTGAGTTTGGGGCGCTCTGCTACGACGACAGAATCAATATTGCCAATTTGCCAGCCTTTATCTTGAATCAATTGATGCACCTGCGCCAACAGCACCAAACTATCAGCCCCAGCCCATTTTGGGTCGGTCGGCGGAAAGTAATGTCCAATATCTCCTAGACTCAGCGCCCCCAGCATGGCATCCATAATGGCGTGAGTCAGCACATCGGCATCACTATGGCCCAACAACCCTGTTTCATGCTCAATTTTGATCCCGCCCAAAATCAGGTCACGTCCAGCTACCAGGCGATGAATGTCGTACCCGTTTCCAATCCGAATGGTCATATGATTAGCCGTTAACTTTTAGCTTTTAGCTTACAGTCCGAGGAGAAAGTCTTCGATGTGAAGTTGGTTGAGGTCTTGACGCTGCCTCATCCCTCATCCCTCATCCCTTCTTTCCATCCCTCATCCCTTTCCGTTTCTCAATCTCTGTGTCGCGAAGTTCAGCTTCCTCACTTAGCCACTTTTGGTAGAGGTCGGGTCGTCTAGTTTTGGTGCGCTCGATTTGCTGCTGTTTGCGCCAGCGATCGATCTCAGCATGATTGCCAGACCTCAAGACAGGCGGAACTTGCCATTCTCGAAACAGCGGCGGTCGCGTAAATTGAGGGTAATCGAGCAGACTCGTTTCAAAACTTTCTGATTTTAAAGACTCTTCTTTACCGATCGTTCCTGGAATCAAGCGAATCGTCCCATTCAACAACGCCAACGCGGGAATTTCTCCACAGGTCAGCACAAAATCTCCGAGTGACACTTCGCGATCGACCAGATTCAACACTCGCTCATCAATCCCTTCATAATGTCCGCAAATGATGACAAGCTGATCGTAGTTAACCGCCAGATCCCTGAGTAACGGTTGATTCATCGGTTGTCCCTGGGGCGTGACAAAAATGATTTCTCGGCGGGGCAAAACGGGCAACGATTCGACTGCCGCAAAAATTGGCTCCGGTTTCATCAACATGCCAACACCCCCACCGTAGGGTTCATCATCTACCTTACGATGCTTGTCTGTGGCAAAATCACGAGGGTTAATCAAATGGACTTCCGCGATTTGTTTTGCCAGAGCTTTACCCAACAGCCCAGAATTGAGCGGTGAGACAAAAAAGTCGGGGAAGAGAGTCACGATATCGAAGCGCATGTTTGAGTCAGGTAAAAGAGTTTTGAGGACTGGGAGCTAAGAATCATGGATTAAACAAACGTGACGCATCAAGTCGCGGCTACTCCAACAAACCCACCTTCACGGGTTAAACCATTTTTCTGATCCACAGCAGATTTGGCGTTGGTAAGTGCGGTTTGAGCCGCCCGCTAGAATGACAGGCTATAAAATCCTCGATCCCAAACGGCTGACTTCTCTATTTTCGCCCTACAGCCCCTCACCCCCAAAGTCAAGAAAGCCTGTCACATAAAAATTTTGTCAATTCCTTAAATTATGATTAATAATCTGGCATGATTCGTATTAATCAAAACTCAGAACGGTTCCCGGAAGATCGGCCCCATTAAAATGTTTCAAATAAGCCCTTAAACTGTTCCCCAGCATGACTTTCACGTCTCAGATACACAGCATGATAGAGTTAGCGTTGCAATCGTTTGAGCCAACCATGCCTCAGCCCACAAATACCGCCATTATGGTCATTGGGGGAGCAGAAGATAAAGTCCACGGGCGCGATATTCTTCGCAACTTTTTTGAGCGATCGGGCAGTCAAGACGCTCGGATCGCCATTTTGCCCTGTGCTTCACGAGAGCCGGCCGTGATTGGAGAACGATACCATACCATTTTCACGGAGATGGGCGCGAAAGCGGTAGAAGTGCTAAACATTTACGATCGGGCCCACTGTGACGATCCCTTGCTGCAAGAATATGTAGCCGACTGTACAGGCGTTTTTATGACGGGAGGCGACCAGCTAAGGCTGTGTGGCTTGCTTTCAGACACCCCCATTATGAAAATTGTGCAATCTCGCGCCCATTCAGGAGCCGTCACTCTAGCCGGAACCAGCGCCGGAGCGGCCGTAATGGGTCACCACATGATCGCAGGCGGCGGCAGCGGCGAACCGCCCAACCATTCTTTAGTCGATATGACTTACGGGCTGGGCATTATTCCAGAAGTGATTGTGGATCAGCATTTTCATAATCGCAATCGGATGGCTCGTCTGATGAGCGCGATCGCGGCCCACCCCGATCGCCTAGGGATCGGCATCGATGAAGACACCTGCGCCCTGTTTGAGGGAGACGACACCCTGCAAGTTTTGGGCAAAGGCACCGTCACGATCATTGACCCCGGCGAGTTGACCTACACCAATCAAGCTGAGGTGGGCGCGACCGATCCCTTATGTTTGTGCAATTTGAGAGTTCATATCTTAAGTCAAGGAAGCCGTTACGACTTTCGCAAGCGAGTCACCTTGACTCCCAGCCACTAACTAGACGGTTGTGTAAAATTAAGAACCGGGAGCCGCAAGTATTTGTATTTTAGAAAATTCAAAGCTTCAGATTTTGACATGAAACCCCGCTAATTCTCACTTTAACGCCCTCAATCCCCACCGCTAATGTGGTAGGTTGCCTGTAAGGTCAATTCATAATTCGTGACAGGTGATGTCATTGGTCGTGCTTGCTAAAGGCTCCGATCGGTGCTTTTTATCAGAAAGGCTTTTTGTCAGAACTGTTTGTCATGGACAGTGCGATCGCTTTTCTGCGCTTGAAACTGGATAATTGCTTGCCACAGGCGACCCCCTCTATTTGATCAATAGCCGCACCCCAGCAGCCCGTCCTTCTAACTGAGCCTTATGAAAATACTCAAGATCCAGACGTTACGTGGCCCCAACTACTGGAGCATTCGCCGACCCAAGCTTGTCGTGATGCGTCTTGACCTAGAAGAATTTGCAGAATCTCCCTCCAATCAGATTCCCGGATTTTATCAAGGTCTAGTCAGCGTCCTTCCCAGTTTGATGGAGCATTTTTGCTCGCCTGGCTGCCGGGGCGGTTTTTTGAGTCGCGTCCAGGAGGGCACGATGATGGGGCACATTATTGAACATGTCGCCCTCGAACTACAAGAACTGGCTGGAATGTCTGTCGGCTTTGGGCGCACCCGTGAAACCGCTACGCCTGGGGTCTATCAGGTTGTGATTGAATATCAGCACGAACAAGCAGGACGATATGCAGCGCGAGCAGCCGTCCGAGTTTGTCAAAGCATTGTGGCGACTGGAACCTATTCCGAAAAAGAATTAGCGCAAGACTTGAGTGACCTGCGGGACTATGCCCAAGATGGCGCGCTCGGGCCTAGTACAGAAACCCTGGTCAAAGAAGCCGAAACGAGAGGCATTCCCTGGATGGAGTTGGGCACTCGCGCTATGATCCAGCTTGGGTTTGGGGTACATCAAAAGCGACTGCAAGCCACTCTAAGCAACCGCACCAGCATTCTCGGTGTCGAACTAGCGTCTGATAAGGAAGGCACCAAGCAAATCTTGCGATCGGCGGGCGTTCCGGTTCCACGGGGTACCGTGATCAGCTATTTGGATGAGCTAGAAGGAGCCATTCAAGATCTGGGCGGCTATCCTCTAGTGATCAAGCCTTTGAATGGCAATCACGGGCGGGGGATCACGATCGACATCAACACCTGGGAAGCTGCCGAAGCTGCTTATGACGCGGCCAAAGAAGTGTCTAAAGCGGTGATTGTGGAGCGATTTTACCCCGGTCAAGATCACCGAGTTTTGGTAGTCAATGGTAGAGTAGTTGCGGTTGCTGAACGGGTGCCTGCTCATGTAATTGGCGATGGTCAGTCAAATATTTCTGAGTTGATTGAGGAAACCAACCGCGATCCGCGTCGAGGCGACGGCCACAACAACGTGTTGACCAAGATCGAACTCGATCGCACCAGTTGGGATCTGTTAGACAAAAAGGGCTACACCCTCGAAACCGTTCTGCCAGTGGGCGAGATCTGTTATCTAAGAGCAACCGCCAATTTGAGTACGGGGGGCGTGGCGATCGATCGCACCGATGATATTCACCCCGAAACGCTCTGGTTGGCGCAGCGAGTGGTCAAAATTATCGGTCTGGATATTGCTGGCATTGACATCGTAACGCCTGATATCTCTAAACCGCTGCGCGACGTGGATGGAGTGATTGTCGAAGTCAATGCGGCTCCTGGGTTTAGAATGCACGTTTGCCCCAGTGAAGGCATTCCTCGCAACGTGGCCGAACCTGTGATCGACATGCTGTTTCCACCGGGGACTCCGAGCCGAGTGCCGATCGTTGCGATTACAGGTACCAACGGCAAGACCACAACGACGCGACTGATTGCCCACATTTTTAAGCAGACGCAGCAGATTGTTGGCTACACAACCACAGACGGGACTTACATCGGTGATTATTTGGTGGAACCGGGAGACAACACAGGCCCCCAAAGTGCTCAATTGATTTTGCAAGATCCCACCGTAGAAGTGGCGGTTTTGGAGAGTGCGCGAGGCGGCATTTTGCGATCGGGTCTGGCCTTCAACGCCTGTGATGTTGGGGTAGTTCTCAATGTGGCGGCGGATCATTTGGGGTTGGGTGATATTGACACGATCGATCAGATGGCGCGAGTCAAGAGCGTTGTCGCAGAGGCGGCCATGCCCAACGGTTATGCGGTTTTGAATGCGGACGATCCTCTCGTTTCGGAGATGGCGGATCACACATCGGCTCAGATTGCCTACTTTTCGATGAATGCGGGGAATGAGTTGATTCGATCGCACACTCAAAAAGGCGGGCTGGCTGCCGTCTACGAAAATGGCTATCTGTCGATTCTCAAAGGCGACTGGACACTTCGCATCGAGCAGGCAGTGAATGTGCCGTTGACGCTGGGTGGTCGGGCCCCCTTTATGATTGCGAATGCGTTGGCGGCGAGTCTGGCGGCGTTTGCTCAAGGGGTGAGAATTGAGGATATTCGGGCGGCTCTGGTGACGTTTGAAGCGTCGGCTAAACAGACTCCTGGACGGATGAATTTGTTTAACTTAGGCAAGTTTCATGCGCTGGTCGATTATGCTCACAACCCCCACAGTTATGAAGCGCTGGGCGGCTTTGTGCGAAATTGGACAACCGGGGAGCGAGTTGGCGTGGTCGGCGGGCCGGGCGATCGTCGTGACGAAGATTTTGCAACCCTGGGTAAACTCTCGGCGGAGATCTTCGATCGCATTCTCATCAAAGAAGACGACGACACTAGAGGACGCGATCGTGGGGATGCTGCCCAACGCATTCATCAAGGCATTCAGGAAATCAGGCCCGATGCTCAGTGTGAAGTGATTCATGACGAGACGGCCGCGATTCAAAAAGCCTTGGACTCTGCAAAGCCCGGTAGTCTGGTGGTAATTTTGCCAGAAAGTGTAAGTCGAGCGATCGCTCTGATCGAAGCCCGCAACCCCATTAAAGCGATCGCCCCCACAGCCGAATCAAACGGTCATGTCAAACCGATCGCCCCTGTGAATGTGGTGGAGACGGCGCTCTCTTCGAGTTATCCACAAGGGGTTGCTTCGACCTAAATCTCAACTAAAAATCTCAACTAAAATAGACAGAACAAACGGATGGTTGATTTGCTAATCGAAACAGATCTTCCACCCGTTATTTTTGTGGCATCAAGTCGCCCGCCCAAAACGAATACAGGATATCGCTACCGACGATCGAGGCGTTTTTTCATCCCTCATCCCTCATCCCTCATCCCTCATCCCTCATCCCTCATCCCTCATCCCTCATAGTCCTGATCGCTGCCATCTTCTGCTTCTTCTGATTTTGTAATGCCTTCCTTAAAGCTTCTCAGCGTTTTACCAAAGGTGCTGCCCAATTCGGGAATCTTTTTGGGGCCAAAAATCAAAATTGCGACAACGCAAACAATGACAACCTCTGTCCAGCCTAGATTAAACATGATCGAGCAGGCTCCCGCAAAAACGACAAAACGCTAAAGTACACTTCTCAAGATTAAAAGTACACTTCTTACTATTAGAGTAGTTGATTTTGATTATTCCATCGGTTGGGCTGCGTCTAGACGAAGATCGGTCTCAACGATTTAAGTGATTAGAATTCTGTTAATCAATATGAAGTACGATCGCCGCTTTGTCCTCACATTGCTGATTGCGACCCTGACTCTGAGGGACAACGCTCAAGAAAAACTGAATTCACCCCAGAGGCGCTGACCTACAACTTCTGGAAGTTATTAAGGGCGTTGCTGAATCAGGGGATGAATTGCCTCAAAGCGAAGGGAACCCCAAGGTTCAAAGTCCCTCACTTGTGGGGGATTTAGGGGGCGAAAAGATGGACACTTCGCACAGACTCATCCAATCAGCAACGCCATCTTTCGCTACCGTTATTAATCTGGGAGAGCAAGCTAAATTGCCTACGATTGAGGGACTTTGAACCCAAAATCTGGTCTAAAAGTTCCTCAGAATTGGCAGCTTGGGGGGCAGAAGCTTGACAACGCAAAAAACAAATCTCTTCGAGTTACTCGCCAGGGGTCGAATTTACGTTTGAACAAAGCAGCATTTTGCATCTTCAGTTTATGATGCACAGTCCAAATCCGCTCTATCTCTGTCTCAGGCGAGATTAGCTCGATCGCTTCCTCTCTCTCAAAGATGATGCTTATTTTGCAGAAGAGGCTGTAGATTTCGTAGACAAACTTAATTGTGTGGGAGATGCTGTGCCATTAGATCCAACGTTATTACAGCGGATTGCTGTGTTTCGCGCACTACCAGGGTTAGGGGATTTTCTTTGTGTTACGCCTGCTCTGAGAGCGTTGCGAGTAGCCTGTCCTCAAGCTCAAATTACATTAATTGGTTTACCTACAAACAAAGGACTGGTCGATCGCTTTCCTCACTTGATCGACGAACTGATTGACTTTCCAGGCCATCCAGGGCTTCCAGAACAGTCTTCTGACTCTGAGCGGTTTGCTAAATTTCAGAAAGAGATGCGCGATCGCGGTTTTGATTTGGCGATTCAGATGCATGGGAGCGGTGTGGTGACGAATGCGATCGTGCAAGCGCTGAGTGCCCATAGAACGGCAGGATTTTTTACAACAGATTGCCCTGATCCCAATTCTTTTTTACCGTTTCAAGAGTCCGAGTCAGAAGTCAGACGTTATCTCAAACTAATCGAATTTTTAGGCATTCCATCGCAACAAGAAGGGTTAGAGTTTCCCTTAATAACAGAAGATTGGCAGAGTCTGCAAACCGTTAGAGAAACGCATGGGCTGACTCAAAATCTAACTCAAAATCTAACTCAAAATTATGTGTGCATTCATCCCGGCGCAAGTGTGCCCGATCGCCGTTGGGCCGTCGAAAACTTTGCCGCTGTGGGAGATGGTTTGACTGAACTAGGTCTGCAAGTGGTAATAACGGGATCGCTGTCTGAAGCTGCACTTGCGGAGTCTGTAGTCGAGAAAATGCAATCATCCGCCCTCAATCTAACGGGTTGCACCAGCTTGGGAACGCTGGCCGCTTTGTTGAGTCAGTCACGACTGCTAATCTGTAACGATACGGGTGTTTCTCATTTAGCCGCAGCATTACAAACCCCAAGTGTTGTTGTGTTTTCGGGATCAGATCCCCAGCGTTGGGCACCGCTTGATCAAAATCGTCATCGAGCCATTCACACTACCGTTGACGATCGTATTCTCTCCGTGATTCAACAGGCGAAACAGTTGCTTGAGGAGGATGTGTATGTTGCCCGCTGAATGGCGCACGGTGCAGAAGATTCTCGCGGTGCAGTTAGGAAATGCTGACGAATTGATCACGCTGAGTCCTGCCCTCAAACAACTCAAACGAGCCTTGCCAGACGTGATGATTACGCTGCTTTGTTCTCCTCAATCGAGTCGGGTGGCGCTCAGTTTGCCTGCGGTGGATGAGGTGCTGTTACATCGAGCATTGGCTCACCCTACAGGCACGTTGGACTGCAATTCTCTCGCCCTGTTGCCGTTGATTGAGATGTTGCGATCGGAGCAGTTTGACGCAGCGATTTTGTTTCCTCAAGATTCCCAGTCGCCTTATCCGTTGGCGTATGTGTGCTATCTGGCAGAGATTCCCATTCGCGTTGGGTGGTCAGATGAGTTTGGGGGCGGGGTGCTGTCGCATTGGGTCACGGCTCAGGGAGAGCGCCATCTGGCGCTGTTAGACGCGATCGGCTTGGGGTGCCCTTCAGATCGACAGCCGGATGTGAGTCGAGAAAGAACGTGATCCCCATGAGCATGACACGAGAAGTTTTAGCGTTCAAACGAGCCGCCAGAGTTGTCACCGAACGGGTAACTGAGTTGTTGGATGCTCAAGTATTTGTAGTGGACGATCGCACCAAAATCATCACCAGCACCCACCCCAAGTTTGTCGGACTCCCGCTCAGTCTCGTTCTATCTGATCCGTCTCCACTCCAGATTCCTTTTCACGTTGCTGGGCAGACGGGCACTATCATCGTCACAACTCTGGAAAGCGGCGAAACCATTTCTCCCAGACTGGCAAAGGTGCTGATCGAGCTAGTGGTCAGTCAGGTTGTTTTGCCGCCGCGATCGCCCAATCCTCATGAGCTTAAAAACAAGTTTATCTACGATCTGCTGAGAAACCCCGCCAGCAATGAGGGAGACGTTTTGCGAGAAGCTCAGATTTTGGGACTCGATTTTACGCGCCCTCGTGCTGTGATTTTGATTGATGCGTCAGATTATCTATCGTCGTCTCAGGGCGAACAATATGAAGTGTTAGATGCTCAGATTCAGCGACGAGTGCAATTGATTATTAGTAGTATTGTCAGCTTTTTTCATTTACCCAGTGATACCATTTGTGCTTACATTGGCAGTAGTGAAATTGCAGTTCTCAAAGCCAGCAGTACTCAAGATTTGGCAGCGTGGAGCGATCGGGCTGACCTGCCGAGCAATCAATCTTGGGCCAATTTGTCAGCTCTCAAACGGGCCAGCACTGCGTTATTAAATCGCCTCCACTGTGACACTAGCACGTTGATGAATATTGGCATTGGTCGCTATCATCCAGGCATTCAAGGATTGGCGCGATCGTATCAAGATGCTCGTGCTGCTTTATCGTTGGGTCATCGGTTTATCGGAGAAAAGCAAGTTCACTGTTTAGATGCGTTGGGAGCGGCGGCCTTTGTGGGAATTGCAGACGAAAATACAAAAGTTGATCTGGCTAAACATTTACTCAGTCCATTAGATCAAGAGCCAGAATTGATCGATACCCTACAGATCTTTTTTGCCGAAAATTGTAATCCTTCGCCCACGGCCAACAGGCTATCGATTCATCGCAATACACTCAGTTATCGACTGGATAAGATCGCTTCACTAACGGGACTGAATCCCCGTCTTTTTGATGATGCGGTGCAGATTAGATTAGCTCTTATTTTACGATCGCTTGACCAAAAGGCATACTCGTTGTGCGATCGCACAATCCTGAAACACCCAAATTCATCTCATGTTAGGCAAATGCCCAATGCATCTCAGGGTCAAATTTTAGAAGATAAAGCATCAGCAAGTTAACTGCTCGCTTTAACTGCTCACTGTGCAGAACTTCTATTTATGCAATCTCTTCGCATTCTCACCTGGCATGTACATGGGAGCTATCTCTATTATTTGGTGCAGTCGCCTCATCAGTTCTTTTTGCCCGTCAAGCCCGATCGTCCTGAAGGCTATGGCGGTAAGTTGGCTGGATTTAACTGGGGCGACAATGTACATGACCTGCCCGCAGAAGAAGTTCAACACCAAGAGTTTGACTGTATTCTGTTTCAGTCGCGCAAAAACTATCTTGAAGATCAATATGAGATCTTGTCAGAAAAGCAGCGACAGCTACCGCGCATTTATTTAGAACATGATCCGCCTCGTGACAGTCCCACGGAGACTCAGCATATTGTTGATGATCCCGATATATTGTTGGCGCATGTAACCCACTTTAATGACCTGATGTGGAACAGTGGCCGCACTCCAACTTGTGTCATTGAACATGGAGTCATCGTGCCCGAAACTGTTGAATACACAGGTGAACTGGCGCGGGGTGTGGTGGTGGTGAATGGACTCAAGCAACGAGGGCGACGACTGGGATTAGATGTCTACGATCGCGTTCGTCAAGACATCCCGATCGACTTGGTGGGAATGCAATCTCAAGCGCTAGATGGACTGGGAGAAATTCATCACGATCATCTGGCTCAATTTGAATCTCGCTACCGATTTTTCTTTAATCCGATTCGCTATACCAGTCTAGGATTGGCGGTCTGTGAGGCGATGATGTTGGGGATGCCGATTATTGGATTAGCAACCACAGAAATGGCTACGGTAATCGAAAATGGCGTTTCTGGCTATGTGGATACCAACGTCGATCGCTTAATTGAAATCATGCAAACCCTCCTCAAATCTCCTGCCGAAGCACACTATCTCAGTCGTGGTGCAAAGCGAGTGGCCCAAGAGCGATTTAACATTCAGCGATTTGTTCGAGATTGGGATCGGGCTTTTGCGCGAGTGTGCGATCGTCGTCCCATAACCCATCTTTCTATATAAACTCGTTATTCTTATCAACTTGAATTTAATGAACCTTCTCACAATGGTTGTGAATCCGGGCAGCCCCCTAAATCCCCCACGAGTGAGGGACTTTGAATGGTAACGAGCGCCTTACTCTGATCCGAAAGTCCCCCAGAATGGGGGGTTGGGGGGCAGAAGCATCAAACAACGAAGTAAAGAAAACCTATTGAAAGTCAAATGTCCCTTCACACCAACATAATTTCATGAAGCGCATTGCTTTAATTAGTGAACACGCCTCACCCTTTGGCATTCTCGGAGGAGTGGACAGTGGTGGACAAAATGTATATGTGGGACAACTCGCCAAGCACCTAGCCAAACGAGGTTATGAAGTCGATATCTTTACTCGTCGTGACCATCCCCTGTTGCCAGAGATTGCAGAATGGACTGAAGGCGTTCGGTTGATCCATGTTCCCGCTGGGCCGCCTCATGACGTTCGCAAAGAAGATCTGTTGCCCTGGATGCCAGACTTTACGGCTTATATGCTGAAGTTTTGCGCCCGTTACTCCTACGATCTGATTCACGCTAACTTTTGGATGTCTGGACTGGTAGCGGCTGAAATCAAACGCTTGCTGCATATTCCCTTTGTGATTACATTTCATGCATTGGGGCGAGTTAGACGCTTTCACCAAGGGCAGGCAGACGAATTTCCCGACGATCGCTTTGCCATTGAAGATCGTATTGTGGCTGAAGCCGATCGCATTATTGCCGAGTGTCCCCAAGATGAAGCCGACCTGACGCAACTCTACAATGCTGACCCCAACAAGATTACGCTGATTCCCTGTGGGTTTGACCCCTCTGAATTTTGGAGTCTCAATAAAGCCCTCGCCCGTGTTGCTCTGGGAATGATGCCCGACGATCGCATCGTTCTACAACTGGGTCGAATGGTGCCTCGTAAAGGCGTGGATACAGCGATTCAAGGGTTTGCTCAGTTTTGTCGTCAGTCAGAAGTGCCTGCAAAATTGGTGCTGGTGGGCGGCGAACTCACTGATCCTGACCCGCGCATTGTCAAAGAAGTAGAGCGGCTCCAAGCGATCGCGGATTTGGAAGGAGTCAGCGATCGCATTCAGTTTGTGGGACGCAAAGGGCGAGAAGTGTTGCGCTATTACTACAGTGCTGCCGACGTGTTTATCACGACACCCTGGTACGAACCGTTTGGGATTACGCCGATCGAAGCGATGTCCTGCGGAACCCCTGTGATTGGCTCAAATGTCGGCGGGGTAAAGTTTTCGGTGCGCGATGGAGAAACGGGATATCTGGTGCCAGCGAATGATTCGGGGGCGATCGCTCATCGTTTGACCCACTTGTATAATCATCCAAAATTGCTTGAAACCTTGAGCCGTCAAGCGGTACGTCGTGCCAACGAGCATTTCACCTGGCAAAAAGTAGCAGACGATGTAGCACAGCTTTATCAGTCGGTTCTAATTCGCAAAACGCCCATTGCATCCGATTCGTACACGGTGATTAATCGTGGCTTTGACAACGTGTTGAATGCAATTCAAAAATCTCAGCAATGCCTGCAAAGTGAAATCGTCAACGCTGCGGTGATTCTGAGTGATTGCTTTGTGCGAGGCGGAAAAGTCTTGCTCTGTGGGAATGGGGGCAGCGCTGCGGATGCTCAACACTGTGCGGCGGAGTTTGTGGGACGATTCAAATTAGGCGATCGTCCGGGTCTGCCCGCGTTAGCACTGACGGCTGATTCTGCGTTGCTAACGGCCTGGTCAAATGATCTCGGCTTTGATCAGATCTTTTCTCGTCAAGTCGAAGCCTTTGCTCAACCGCATGATGTCTTGATTGGCATCAGTACGAGTGGACGATCGCGCAATGTAATTCAAGCTTTTAAGTCCGCCAATCAGCGTGGCATTCGTACGATTGCTATCCTGGGCGGTAATGGAGGTGAAGTGAGGCGGTTAGCAGATTTAGCGATCGTGGTTCCTGCCAGCGATCCCCAACATATTCAAGAAGTGCAGATTGTCGTGATTCATCTACTGTGTGAACTGGTGGAGAAATGGGTCATGGAAGAGATGGGAAATACCCAGAATATTGGAGGAATGGAAAAAGCGATGGCCTCTGATATGCAGTCATTTATTCACTAATCAGTTAGGAGATAGTATGCAAGAACTCAATGGAAAAGTCGCGATCGTCACGGGTGGCGCTCAAGGATTAGGAGAAGCGATTTGTCGAACTCTGGCGGCGGCCGATGTCGTGACGATCGTTTCCGATATTCGAGAAGAACTGGCGGAAAAAGTGGCGGCAGAAATCAGCGCAGAAGGTGGGAAAGCGATCGCGCTCAAACTTGATGTCACGGACGAAAATCAGATTCTCTCAGCCGTTGAGAAGATCATTAGTCAGCATGGACATTTAGACATTCTGATCAACAATGCTGGAACGGATTTGACAGTACCCATTGAAGAGATGGGAATTCAGGATTGGGATCGGATTCTTGCCGTCAATTTACGCGCTCCCTTTATCTTGTCGAAAGCAGTCATCTCACAGATGAAGGAACGCAAAAGCGGACATATTGTTAACATCGCCTCAACCGCCTCAAAACGAGCCTGGGCAAACGCTTCCGCTTATCATGCCAGTAAATGGGGACTGCTTGGATTTAGTCACGCTTTACATGTCGAAGCGCGTCCTCATAAAGTCAAAGTGACGGCTGTGATCGCGGGGGGAATGCAAACGCCTTTTATTCTCGATCGCTTCCCCGATACGCCACTCGAAAATCTGCAAGACCCCAAAAATGTAGCTGAGACGATTCGCTTTATTCTCACCCAACCTGCCGAAACAGTGATTCCTGAAGTGATGGTTGTGCCGATGAACGAAACATCCTATCCTTGAGTCAACCTCTGTAGATGAGCTATGGTTCCTGCTGTTTTCTTAGATAAAGATGGCACGCTAATTCCTGATATTCCTTACAATGTTGATCCTGATCTCATTACTTTGTCTTTTGGGGCAGAAGAAGCGTTGCGATCGCTGCATCAGTCTGGTTTCAAACTCATCATTGTTTCTAATCAATCAGGTGTTGCGCGAGGATTCTTCTCAGAAACAGAGTTGTCATTCGTTGAGCAGAAAATTCGTGAGTTGTTAGACGCGATCGACGTGCCGCTGACGGGCTTCTATTACTGTCCCCATCATCTCTCTGGGAAAATTGCCAAGTACGCGATCGCCTGCAACTGTCGCAAACCTAGCCCCGGAATGCTTGTCAAAGCAGCCCAAAAACACAGCATTGATTTGCAGCGATCGTGGATGATTGGAGACATTCTCAACGACATCGAAGCCGGACATCGTGCGGGGTGCAAAACGATTCTCATCGACAACGGCAACGAGACGGAATGGGTTCTCTCACCACAGCGAGTGCCCCACCATAAAGTGACTGATTTAATCGAGGCCGCCAACCAAATTCTCCAATGAAGGAACTTGCTCATTTTCTCGATCGCTTACCTCATCTCCAGATTTTGGTGATTGGGGAAGCCATGCTCGATCGCTATCTCGAAGGGTCGGCTACTCGCTTGTGTCAGGAGGCTCCTGTTCCCGTCGTTACGCTGTCACAGGTGCAAAATCTGCCTGGAGGAGCCGCTAACACTGCCGTCAATCTTCGCAGTTGGGGTTGTCAGGTGCGCTTGTTTTCAGTCATTGGAGACGATTGGGAAGGAACGCTACTTCGTCAGGCTTTGCTCAAACAAGATGTGAACACGGATCAAATTTTGGGAGATGCTAATCGATCGACGCTGACAAAACAAAGAATTTTGGACGGTGCAAAACTATTGTTACGACTGGATCAGGGCACCACTGAAGCGATTTCACCCGATTTAGAACAGCAGCTTATTGATCATCTCAGCGATCGCTTTTCTGATTGTGATGCCATGATCATTTCTGATTACGGTTACGGTATTTTGACTCCTCGAATCATTCACACGATCGCTCACCTTCAATTACAAAATCCGAAACCGATCGTCGTCGATGCCAAACAGTTATCGGCTTATCGAAATGTCGGTGTAACGGCCGTCAAACCCAACTATCATCAGGTTTTGCAACTTTTGGGCGAAACGGATATCAGCCAACAATCTCGCGCCGATTGGGTCGCCACACAAGCCGACTGGATCTTGAATCTCACCGGAGCGCAACTGGCCGCTGTTACCCTGGATCGAGACGGAGCGGTGATTCTGCAACGCGATCGCCCGCCCTACCGCATCTACGCCAAACCTTCTCCTCAAACGCGCACGATCGGCGCAGGAGACACCTTTAGCGCTATGTTGACTGCCGCCCTCGCCACCAAAGTTTCTCCCCTGGTTGCCGCCGATTTTGCGGCGGCTGCGGCCGCGATCGTCGTTCGTAAAGAAGCAACTTCTACCTGTACGATCGAAGAGTTGTCTGCTTATTTTTTGGGAATTCAGAACGATCGCAGCAAAGTTGTAAATTGACGTGAATTTTTTGCTTCGTTATTAATGTCTTCTGCCCCCCAACCCCCCAATTTGGGGGACTTTCAGACATTTAGAGGGCAACCTGACTCTTTAATCGAATCGAAGAACTTCATCAAATTCGTGTTGCCTCGATCGCCCATCCTTCATCCCTTCTCTAGCTCATCACCCAATCGACCAGCAGGCGCACTCCATACCCTGTTGCCCCAGAGCCGTTGTAGCCGTTTTCCTTATCTGCCCAAACCGGCCCCGCAACATCCAAATGGGCCCAGGGAGTTTCTTTAACGAACTGCTTTAAGAAGATCGCCGCACTGATGGCACCGCCCGCACGAGCGCCCGTGTTTTTCATGTCCGCAATGCCCGACTTCATACTTTCAAAGTACTTTTCTTCCATTGGCATCCGCCAAATTTTTTCGCCCGTCGCTTCAGACGCTTTTAGAAACTGATTGGCAACTTCATCATCAGGACTCCACAGTCCCGCAATGTCATCTCCCAGGGCAACGACGCAGGCTCCCGTTAAAGTAGCGAGGTCAACGATCGCTTCCACGCCCAATTTCTCGGCATAGACGAGCGCATCTGCTAAAGTCAATCGTCCTTCTGCATCGGTGTTGTTGATCTCGATCGTCTTGCCATTAGACGCGGTGAGAATGTCGCCAGGGTGAACCGCTCGGCCGCTAATCATATTCTCAGTAGCGGCGACAATGAAGTGAATCTCAACATCGGGTTTGATTTGAGCGATCGCTTTGGCTGCTCCCAGAGTGGCACCCGCTCCGCCCATGTCAGTCTTCATCATTTCGATGCCGCTGCCGGCCCCTTTGATATTCAGCCCACCCGAATCGAAGGTTAGCCCTTTGCCAATGATCGCCAGTTTGCGTCGGGGCGTTCCTTCAGGTTTGTAAGTGAGATGAATGAATTTTGGCGGCAAATCGGAGGCTTGAGCGACCCCCAAAAAGGCACCCATTCCCAACTTTTCACAATCCTCTTTTTCGAGAATTTCGACATGCAACCCGTAGTCTTGAGCGATCGTCTGTGCTGTTTCTGCCAGGGTGATCGGCGTGACATAGTTTGCCGGAGCCGCGACCAATTCTCTCGCCAAAAATACCCCCGAAACGACCTTGTGCGCCTGATCAATAGCAGCATCCTGATCTGCTAAACCGAGAAGATGCACTTCGTCGATCGTCGGTTTGTCGTCTGGCTCTGACTTAAAGCGGTGGTCTACAAAGAGAGCGAGTTCGATTCCTTCGGCGATCGCTTCTGCGGTCAAAGCAGCGTCTCCATTCCACACAGGCAGGCTGATTCCCAAGGTTTTGCAGCGTTCTTTTTTGGCAAGTTTGGCACTGGCGGCGGCGGCACGTCTCAAACCATCCAACTTTAGTGCGTCTGATTTGCCCAATCCCACCAAAATCAGCTTGCGAATGGGGCTACCCACAACTCTTGTAGAGACAGTGCTGCCAGGTTTGCCCTTAAATTCAAAATCAGCGACCAAATCTTTAATCGTGCCAGACAGCTTTTCGTCCAGGGCTGCCAGTTCACCCGTGAGTTCGATTTCGTCTTCAAAAATGCCGATCGCCAGACCATCTCCTGACCAGTCGAGCCGCGAAGTTCCCGTTGCTTGTAGCTTCATTACTTACCTTTCTGCTTGGATTCAGTACTGATTTCCAGTATCGATCAAAATTTGGGAAGCGCGGGGCAGATTTGTGACTCAGGCGGATTGTTCACGGCGCAAAATCTCTTCTAGCATCATAGACTGACGATCGACAATGCCAACGAGACGATCGATCTGTCTATCTCGAACTCTAGCCGCTTCATCTAGCTTTGTATTGGTCTCTTTAATGTTGGCATTGGTCTCTTTAATGTTGACATTGGTCTCTTTAATGTTGGCATTGGTCTCTTTAATGTTGACATTGGTCTCTTTAATACCCGCGATCGTTTGCTCAATTCTGTCGCCTAGCTGGTCAAGCTTGATGCCCAATTGCCGATTCGCTTCTTTAATTTCGACGAAACCATAAGTCACAACTTCAGTCAATCTGCCAACTTGGTCGATCAGAATATCAATTTTGCTTTCGGGTAGTCCATTTTCGGTTGTCATGAGTTTTGGCTAGAAAAATAGGTGAAAGCATTTTAGTACCAAACAAGTTCGGGCTCTCCTAGACTTCGTGTGATAATTGTAGAGTAATGTACATTTCGAGGTTGGGGTATGGACATCTACCTGGATACACTCCTTCACTTACCCTACGTCGCCGTCGATGGTTGTCATGAAGCCGATGGAGTCGTTTTTTTGAAACTTAAATGTCTCGGCGTTGCATAATGGAGGGATGAATGAGGGTGTTGTACTATGCAGTGTCGATACTGTGGGTCTACTGAGGTTCGCCAGAACGGGAAACGACGAGGCAAGCAAAATCATATCTGTCGCGCCTGCGGTCGCCAATTTATTGAAGGCTATGACCCACCCAAAGGCTACAGCGCAGCAACCAAGCAGGATTGCTTGATGCGTTACGTCAACGGCATGGGATTTCGCGCGATTGAGCGCTGTACTGGCGTGCATCATACAACCGTGATTCATTGGGTCAAGCAACTCGGACAGCAACTGCCGGATGCCCCACAGGAGTCGGAGATTCCAGAGGTGGGAGAACTCGACGAACTAGAAACCTTTGTCGGGTCAAAAAAAACAAAATTTGGATCTGGACAGCCGTGAACCATTTCCGGGCGGGCATTCTCGCTTGGGTGGGGGGAGTCACAGCGCAGAGACGTTCAAACCCTTGTGGCAGATTGTCTGTTGCTGGCATTGCTACTTCTATGTCACCGATGGCTGGAAGGTTTATCCCGGTTTTATTGAGGAAGGCGACCACCTTGTGAGCAAGACGTACATGACGAGAGTCGAAGGCGAGAATACCCGCTTACGTCACGACTTAGCTCGATTGCATCGCCAGACCTTGTGTTACTCCAAGTCGGTCGAAATGCTAAAGCATTCGCTGCGATTGCTCCTCCATTACCTAAAGTATTGGTCAATACCCGTACTCACTTGATTCATCCCTTTGTTCAGCAACGCCATGTCTCAATCAAACCATTGCTTGCCCCGATTGTGGAGCGACCTTAGATTGGATTAATCAAACCACCACAGTGCTGATTCGGGACTTGCCGGTCTTTGGCAAGCCGGTCTATCTTCAAGTTCCCCGACGGCAGTTTCAGTGTGAACACTGTCAACAATTTCATAGCGAAGTCTTGGAGTTTATGAGTGGGCGACATGCCTATACGCCTCGTTATGCCCAAGCGATTTACGAACAAGTGAAGCAATCCAGTTTGGAGGAGGTGAGCCGCCGAGAAGGGCTGGGCATTGCCACCGTGCGCCAGATTTTTGATGCCCAGGCGGTTCATACCATAAAAAAGTTGAGCCATTGCCGGAACGTTTAAGCTTGGATGAATTTAGTCAGCACAAGGGGCATCAAGATTTTGTCACAACCGTCGTGGACATCGACCAACATACCCTACTGGATGTACTGGACAGCCACAAACAAGAGGAGGTGAAAGCCATGCTGGAAGCCTATCCTCTCGAAGTCAGAGCAGGGGTGAAAGAAGTGAGTGTGGATAGGTGGGGCGGCTACACCGCAGTCATTGAGGCGGTGTTTCCCAACGCCAAGATTGTCTATGACCGCTTTCATGGGATGCAACATATCAATCGGGAGTTAAATCATTTAAGACGACAGATGAAGGTGAAATTCAAAGGATTACCGCATTTACTGTGGAAGAATCGACACTCCCATAGCAATCAGGTTAAACTCAGCGGAGCAGTCACCCACTCCGCTGGTCTTCAAAAC
>NZ_JBJPHS010000100.1:0-1474 GCF_052939495.1 Phormidesmis sp. 146-12
CCCTCCTAGCTTCCTTTCTCGCTTTCCTGAGTTTTGTCAGTCAAGCAGCTGCAAAGCGACAGCAATTTTTGAGCGAACCTTACAAATTTTTTATCAACCTCTGTCAAACGCTCTTTTTAGCCAACATAGCAGAAGTGGGTTTTGCAAAATGGCAGGGCGAAGTTTTAACCGCAATTCTAATTATTTATTGGGGCGATCGTGCCACCTATCTCTACGGCGGACGCAGCACAAATCATCCTCAAGTGATGGCAAGTTATGCTTTACACTGGGCCGCGATGCAGCGTGCAAAATCAAAAGGTTGTCACTTTTACGACTTCTATGGATACACTCGCGATCCACAACACAGCTACGCCAAATTTTCTCAATTTAAAGGACAGTTTGGAGGTCGCATCGTGACTACGATCGGCGCTCAAGACTACTTCTTTTACGATCGTCTCGCTGACACTTTGATCCACACCTGGCAACAGATCACAAACCCAAACTAAAGAATACTTTTTCTCCTATTCCCGCTCAAAATTTACCCCTTATTATGCCGCTATTTTTGCAAACCGGATTCTCTCAAATTGGACTGACGGCCCTCGAAATTATCGTAGGCTTTGGACTCTTTTGGGTAGGACAATTAGCTTACCAAAAACTGTTTCGTCGGCTGGAATTAAACCTGGAATTGTTTGTTCGAGATAACGTCGCAGTGGCGATCGCCCTCGTCGGCTACTATCTCGGCATCGTGACAGCCCTGGCAGGCGTATTAGATAAGACAGCCGAAACCTGGCAACAACAAATTGTGAATCTGATCAGCTATGGTGCCCTGGTGATTTTGTTAATGTTGGTCGGAGCCTGGATAGGCGATCGCTTGATTTTGCGTCATTGTGACTGCGCCCGTGAGGTCAAAGAAGAACAAAACATCGGGGCTGCTTTAGTAGAAGCGGGCGTTCACATTGCAAACGGTTTGATTCTCAGCACAGCGCTTGCCGGACAAAGTGGCTCCTGGCTAGTTGGGTTAACTTGTTGGCTAGTGGGGTTGGGCGTTTTGACGATCGCGACGCGCCTCTATCCTCGCATGACCCGCTACAACGTCTTTCGTGAGATTTACGATCGCAACAACCTCGCCGCCGGACTCGCTCTATCAGGCTTACTAATCGGGACGGGCAACATTGTCCGAATCTCATTTGCATCAGAATTTCAAAGCTGGCAACAGAGCTTCATTGAATACGGAACCGTGTTAGTGCTTTGTTTGATTGCGCTGGCGATCGTGCGTTGGATTGCAGATTTGGTGTTAGTGCCTGGAGTAAAAATCTCAGACGAAATTGTTCATCAATCAGTCCCCAACGTGGGCGCAGGATTGATCGAAGCCTTTGCTTACATTGCAAGTTCGTTTTTGATCGCCTGGAGTCTCTAAAATAGCCAACGTTTGCCATCATTGCCTTTCATTAGCAAAGCGCGCCAACAATTCCTCACGAGAAAGTTGCAGCAAGAG
>NZ_JBJPHS010000100.1:1574-21296 GCF_052939495.1 Phormidesmis sp. 146-12
AACAGCATACTCCTCGGTGGGCAAGGCCAGGATCTGAGGAACGATCGCCCCCAAAGACGCATCCAGTTCACCAAATCTAGCTTTAAGAAGAGCCTCAATGACTTGCTGTTTGCCTCGTTGCTCAGTGGCTTGTTCCCATTCCAAATAAGCTCGTGATAGTGCCATCAGGAGTGCCTCATCCTCAGTTTCTAGACGCTGCCATTTTGATATGATTTGTCCCTTTGCCAACCGATAATGAATTGCTAGACATGTAGAGAAAACCGTGCCAACAATTCCTCACGAGAAAGTTGCAGCAAGAGAACAGCATACTCCTCGGTGGGCAAGGCCAGGATCTGAGGAACGATCGCCCCCAAAAACGTATCCAGTTCACCAAATCTAGCTTTAAGAAGAGCCTCAATGACTTGCTGTTCGCCTCGTTGTTCGCCTCGTTGCTCAGTGGCTTGTTCCCATTCCAAATAAGCTTGTGATAGTGCCATCAGAAGTGCCTCATCCTCAGTTTCCAGGGGTTCATTCATCTCGATTGTAACTTTCCAGGCGGTTAGCATCTGTAACGTTTCTGCCCGCCGGGGATCGTCTTGGGGTAATGCAATGACTTCAGCGATCGCGCGTCTCTGAGTGGTGTCTCGACCCAAAATTCTCAGCCATAGGGTTTCCTCAATTTCGGGAAGTTGATTAATGGAGACGATCGCACTCTTGAGCGAATTGGGCAAAAAATAAATCCCTGCCACCCAATCATCTCTGAGCGTCACCCCAAAATCTTCGAGCAGCGGTCTGGAAACCGCAGAAGCGAGAATCCACAACTGAGACAATTCGGTTTCTGCAAGTCTTGAATCCTGTCGAGTGGCTTTGCGATGCTCTTCTTCTTGTACCCACAAAAGCTTGAGCAAACAAGTCCGAACTTCGGTGCGCGTGGGAGGGTTGCGGAAGGGTTCGAGCAGACAGGGGGTTGCGGCGATTTTACCTAATACGCCCAGACTGGCTGGGTCAACGACTGGAGTGGTTGCAGGCTCAAACCAGACATCAACAAATTTAGACTCTCCCGGCACTTCGAGGCTGCGCTCAACATTGCCCAGGGGCGTAAGTACGGTTTGGAGAAACTGTTTGGCGAGTTGGTCAAAAGGAATCTGAGTCATGGACGGTATCTGGCCGGGGGCGCGCTCCGTGATCGGGTGTCAACAAGGATACGATCGAGGGTTTGGGCCGTCTTGTCAATTGATTCTCAGAAAAGACACTAATTTTGGCTGATGGTTCAAACTGCGCTCAAGAGAACGAAGTCCACCTTCGTAGACTAGAAAAAAGCTTTAGCCTGGAAAGGTTGGTTTTGTCTTGATGGCTGTGTTGCTGAATGCACTTTGCGAAGCTAACGGTAGCTGAGTTTATTGAATCCATAATCTTGATCAAGAACTCTGCTTTTGGGCGATCGTATCGTCAGGCTGCTAGATCCTGTGGGCGGTGAGGGCGTAGCGGCTTGAGAGTAGGCTGGCTGATGGAGTCAGTCATGTTGAGGTGTAATCTGGAGTCTATTTGCGATCGCACTGCCTCAAAATTGGGCATTTCTGACCAGCAGGTGCGACAAAACCAGGAGAGTGACCCCCGGTGAACCTGGCGTAATAGTTGATCGGAGCAGCAAGGACAATTAGACATTGTGTTTTTAAGGGAATTAAAAATTGAATATTTATTTCCCTGTGTCCTTTCTAAGGTGAGCGACTCTAAAGTGGGCAGTCGTGACAGCAGGGATAAAATTCTCAGGGATCACGGTTTGAGACTAAAGTCAGAATCTGAGGAACTTGTGAGGAATCCCTGAGATATGAGTTTTTGAAATCTTTCAACAGCTTTCGCAACATTCCGAGATACAAAACTACTGGAATGTTAAGTTGACGGTAGAAATGTGAAAGACCCTCTCAATCCAATTATAGACCGAAAGCAAGTTAGCTCCTGTGTCAAGTTATACCTCTCTATCTTGAGTAAGAACTTTTTGAGCAAATAGATGCCTCTCAAGATACACAGAGCCGATCGAGGGATCGCATAAAATCCTTTCACAGACGTTCACCTGTCTCAAGAGTGATCTCTGTCACCCACTATTAAAATTTGAGGTTGAGCTATGGATACCACTAGAATTGTTTTAATTGAAGATCATGACCTGACTCGGATTGGGCTGCGATCGGCGCTCCAACGCAAAGAAGGGGTCGAAGTGATTGGTGAAGCAAGAGACGGTAAATCGGGGCTAAAACTGTTGAAATCAACACAGCCAGATGTGGCAATTGTGGATGTAGATATGCCCGATATGAATGGAATTGATCTAACTCACGAATTTAGACAGTTTCAAGCGGCTGGAGAATGCCCCAACACTCGCATTCTGATTATGACAATGCAGGACAATGAGGAGACCGTTTTGGCAGCTTTTGCGGCTGGTGCGGATTCTTATTGTATGAAAGATGCCAGCATCGATCGCTTGACTGAGGCGCTAAGAGTCACGGCTGAGGGCAACGCCTGGATTGATCCCACGATCGCTCGGATTGTCCTTCACCAAAACCAGAGAAACTATGGCGACACCAATCCCAATAGTGGGTCTTCGACGATTACCATCAATCGCATGTCTTCTGAAGATGGTGATTTTGTTCCGGCTTACCCGCTGACGGGGCGTGAGCTAGAAGTGTTGGGGCTGATTGTAGATGGATGCAGCAACGCGCAGATTGCAGAAAAGCTGTACATCACGATCGGCACGGTCAAAACTCACGTTCGCAATATTTTGAATAAGCTGTGTGCTGACGATCGGACTCAGGTGGCGGTGCGGGCACTGCGGACGGGATTGGTGAGATAAGGAAAAACTGGCGTTGCTGATTGGAGGGATGCGTGGGAAGTGTTAATCTTTTCGCCCCCTGAATCGCCCAACTTTGGGGGACTTTGAACATTTGGTTTCCTTCGCTTTGGGGCAATTCATCCCATAATTCAGCAACGCCGAATTCTAGTTCAAAGTCTTGGATTAGCCGATTAGCTGCACATAGTCCATTCCGCTGCCCGTCGCAAACCAGGTGCTAATATCAGCCGATCGCTCTAGTGAAACGGGAAGGCTCTCTATCAGATCAGCCGATGCGCGAAAGGTTGATCGGTCGTGAACGATCGGGGCACCCTGAGCCAAGTGCAACAACAGGTCTGCGGCTCGGTCTTGGGCAAGTTTTAGAGTTCTTTTTTGCAAGTCGTCTGAGGCATGGGGAGAAGCTGACTGCTCTACTTTGAGGCGATGATGGGCGATCGCGCTTTCGATTTGAGTCTGACAGTCGGTTATTTCTGGGTTTTTGGGCAGTTTTTTGAGGTCGGCTGTGATGTCTCCGGCGATCGTGACTTTGGCAGAAACTTCAACCTCTAACGTCGCTTTGTAGGTCACTTTTAGCTGATCAGCTCGCCCATTGAAGGCTGCGATCGCCTGGGCTTTTTGTTCATTCACCAACTGCACGCTAAACACCGCTGAAAATGGCACATAGCCGGACGATTGAGTTGTACCGAGAATTTCAAACTCGCCTCGTTCATTTTTGAGCAGCAGCGTCACAGATTCGACGACGATCGGGGCCAGTTGTAATTGAATATCAGACGGATGGCACTGAGAGGCGATCGTGTTGCTAATAGCCTCTAACTGTTCTGGAGCGACAGTCCATTCGCTGCTAACTTGAAGCATTGCAAACTGATCGATCGCCATTAGCGATATAGAAGGCAACCCCTGAGAAGTGCGCTGTGAAACGGGAGCGCCAGGAATGTAGTAAAAGCTAGAAGCCTCTGTCGGATTGGGATAGCAGTAGATGCCCTGGTAGTCGAAGCCTTGGGGAAGTGGGGTCATTTTGTTACCTGAATGAGGAGTGAGGAGTGAGGAGGGAGGAGAGAGGAGGGAGGAGGGAGGATGAAAGCCAGAATTCTTGGTTTACAGTCCCTTAGAATTGGCAGCTTGGGGGGCAGAAGATGTAAACACCGCAGCCAGGAAACTAGATTGAACTGACGTGCTTTAGGGTGAGTTCGTCTGAATCTTGAGAGAGGCAAACGGGGATTGGAGGGTTGACCAGTCTGAGGGAAGGGCACCGATCGTGGGATGGAGACGGTAGCGATAGCCCGATCGAAAGGGAGATTTTGCTAACCAACTCCAGGTTTTTTGGGGCTGAGACGGTGTGAAAAATAGGACACTCATTTCTGATTCGGGGGCACCATCGGGGAGAAGGTCGATCGCCCACAGTTTCACGGCTTCGCTAAACTCACATTCGACGCTGATTTGATGCACGCCATACTCTCGAAAGGAGTGAAGTCCGAGCTGACAGCTTTTGGCGGGGAAAGGGTCGAGGTGTAGCGTCTGATTGCCTTCTAGAGACTGGGCAAAAATTTCTAGTGTGGCGTTACTGATGTCTTTGGGAAGAGCGATCGCAATCATTGAGTCGGCTGCGGTTAAATCAAAAGTTTGTGTGTTGACCTGTTCGGCTTCTTGCCAGCGACAGATTCCTCGAAGTGTGGCTAATGTGAGCAGCGATCGTGTTCCTTCAATCATCAAAAACTTGACTGGAAATTGATCAGGTCTGATCGATAGGCGTTCTCCCTGGTGAGTAATTTCTTCACTTTTGAGTTCTCTTGTTCCAGTGGTATCTTCTAAAACAACTGATGTAAAAAACTTGTATTCCAGCTTTTCGATAGGCGATAGTCGCAGTGTTAACGTTGCTGTGTCGTCAGGTGGAATAAATTGGGCAGAGGCAATTCTCGCTTGAGGACGATAAGGCAGAGCAGGCGGAGATTTTAGCGTGACTCCGATCGCAATCACTCCCGGACGACGCTCGGGTAGATTGGCAGAGGCTCTAATCGTCCAGGTGCCCGTCGGAATTGGGGGAACGGTCAGTTCTTGAAAGACGGCTTCTAATCCCTGATCTTGTGCCAATTGACGAGCGGACTCTAACGGATCAAGCGAAAACACGATCGTGCGATAGGCTTGCAACGGTTGAGACAAATCCCATTCAAAGCTGCCGTGATCTGCGGAAGACAGCGCAATGTACGCCCGGCGATCGTCAATCGGCGAGGGAATGAAGGTGCCAAAATAAGCACGAATCCAATCGGTCATCGCTTCTGCAAATCCCTCCAAAAATCCCTCAAGGGGCGTGGTCGAAATCGCTTCTAAGGGCAACGATCGAATGTCTTTGCGAAAGAAGTTTAGAACGTCCTCACAGGCGATCTGGCGTTGGGCATTTCCTAAAGCGGCAAGCTGGTTGAGCAAGGTTGCGGGATCAAATCGGACGCGAATCGGCAAGCGGGGAGCAACGCCGATCGTTTCCATTTCAGCCTGTCCCCGAAGTCTGAGGATGTTTCCTGTCAGGGCCCCTTTGAGCGCGATCGCGGTCGATTCGGACAGCTTAAGACTGTAGCGGGCACTCGTTAATCCATTCCACGCCAACGAGATCGGCACTTTTAGATCGTCAGGAATGTCGTCCACTTCGGGGTAGAGGCGCAAAAAACCAGACTGAAAGCCGATCGGCTCTACGGTCGCTTGAGCATTTTGTTGACGAACCGCAGCCAACGCCGCATCGAGAAAATAGTGGGGCTGTAACCTAAAATCCAGGAGTCCGTAAGGCTTGGGAGGTAAGGTCGGATTTTGTCCCCGAACCAGCGTCAAAGCGAAGTCAGGCTGTGCATCGAGGCGGTTTGCGATCGACACCGCATTCGGCAAAACAAAGCAACCCCCCGTTTCGTAAGCAAAAAAGATCGGCCCCTCTTCTGTCTGGATAGGGTGATGAAAATCAGGAAGTCCTTGCAGTGACATAGGTAGATGATGCTAAGAGGCAGTTTGGACGATCGGAGGCTGAGAAGTTGAGATCCCCCTAGCCCTTTCTAAAAGGCTGGCAGCTTTGTATTTGTGATCCACAGCGTTTCTGAAGTTTCCGATCGCCATTGATTTGCCGGATCTTCGACCCTGGTGCCATCTTTGAGAATCACGAGCGATCGATACTCATAGATACCAGAATCAGCCTCATGTAAAATCAGATCGCGAATCGGAGTCGTAACGCTGGTCTGAACGCCATTGGCATCAAGCGAAACATCACGAGTGAAATTGATCGTCGTGCCCAATTTGAGATCAACGCTAATGACATCGATGCGATCGCCAAAGGTGCTTTGTGTGGTGTTAACGCTGATTTTGCGCTTGTAAGTCATTGTCGATTGAGGCAACACGATTTTGTCCCAGATGGCTTTTGAGTCGGCTAACACTTCAACGCCGCTGAGATCGAATGTGACTTGAGGAGGACTGCTGCCTGCGATCATACTAGCGGGTGTAACGGTGAATGAAAGTGACTCTCCGGGCGGTAATACGGCGGGTAACGGGATGCTGAGTAAGCTGATCACTCCATTCACTTGAGCGTTGTCGTGAGTAATCTTTGCGGTGAGTTGATTGATGCGGATGGGACTCTCGATCGCATTCTTGAGCGTGGCTCGAATTGATCCGGTTGCCAGATCAATTTCTTTGCTGTAGTCAAATTTTTCGCCAACCAGATCATTCATCTGCGCGGTAAACGGAATGATCTCAGTGTGTTGTCCGTCGGGAAACGAAACCTGAACTTGTCCTTGAAATAGCTGAGTCGTGGGGCTAAAAATCGCATCGTAAACCGCCTGAAATTCCTCAAGTGAGAGGGTGCGAGAATCGCGAAATCCGGTTCGCAGTTCGACCAACACTTCGGGGCGTTCTTGATAGGCGAGAGACCCATCACTCTGAGGCAAGCCCAGGTAGAGACGCGGATTGCTCGCCACCAAAGGCTGATAGACAACTCCGGTGACTCCCGCAGGCAGGGGATTGGGAATCTTTTTGGTCAACTCACTGGTCGCCGTTTCTAATCGAGCCGCATTGACATAGGGATACGCCCAATAGCTGATCGTCACCCGCACTTCTTCGGAATCGCCCACGGGATGAAACTGAATCGACAACAAAGGATAATGAGGACTCTCAGGACGGCGCACTAACTTGAAACTATCGGGCAAATAATAAAACACATGCCGCTCGACCGGATCTTGGTAATAGCTATGTCCATTAACCTGTTGTAGCGTCGGCTTAAAGGGGGTGTTGTTTCCTGTAATGCTGCTAAAAATATAGGGATGCAGGCTGGGCGGAAAAACAAAAGGAACGCGATCTCTTTGAGATACTCGCGAGGGGTCGCTCTCAACATCCAAAACCCGCGTTACTTCTCGAAACTGCGGCTCAACAGACGATCGATACGTCACCCACTGGACTTGCAAATCGTATCCATAAGACAACACTTGTACCTTGGCAAAATTACCGCTATTTGTTCTGACGGCGAATACATTTCCGTTAGTCAATAGATTGCGACGAAAAGCAGTTGGATCATCATCTTCGAGAATCGGGCCTCTCCAAATGGTCTCACCTTTGTTATCAATGGGTCTAAACGGACTAACCCTTTCCCGAATCACATTTGGCTTGAGTTTAGGATTAATTCGCACAACCTCCTGGTCAATCGGTCTGCGAATGGGAATAGTTTGCTTAGGAAATCGCTTGCGGATTACAGAACCATCGATCGGCGTTGTTCCGTAGGCCAAAGATTGCAGTTCTTTGACCGTGATCTCATCAAAGTTGCGACTTCCCAGATGCACAATTTGAGCGTTGCCACGGGGCACCATTTGCCGCAGCACATTGGTTTCTTGATTCCACCAAACATCGCCCTCGCCGCCCTCAGTGCCCGTGTCAAAGCTAAACGTCCAGGTGCCGCGAATGGTTCCTGTCCCCGACGAAACGATCGCGCTTGCAGTTGTTGCCACATCAGATAAAGGAATGCCTACCCGCGCCGATCGCCGAATCGTCAAAACGGCTGCATAGTCAGAATTGGTCAGAACTTGATAAAGTAAATCGCGCTCTGCGATCGAAGGCACCTGCAACACAGCCTGAATGCCGCCTGATTCTGTAGTAATTTCTTGAAAAATTAGTTCTTTTTGTCCCCCATTCGCCACCCCTGGCACTAAGCGATGCTGCAAAATGACGCTGACCGCGTGGCTGAGTTCTTGAGCCGTTCTCGCAGATTCTTGAATGGCTGCTGCGGGATACTTTTCGAGGTGAATGGTTAGACTCCAGCCTTGAGGACTGGCTCCCAGTGAGATTTGTACCTGTTGATTACGTTCGGCTACTCGATAGCGCGGCAGATAAAACGTTGCGCCATTCGCCTCAAACAGCCCTTCATCTGTGACCGTTGCACTGGGCGAAATTGGGACTGTGATTTGACTACGAGGCACCCCGACGATCGGTTCTCGAATCATGGCAATCCCCGCTGCCAATTCAGGATTGATCCAGCGCACCTTTTCTAATTGGGCAGTCAAGGCAGGTTGTACGACGGGAACGGTCTCAATCGCGGCAACTTCACTGACGAGGGGCATCGGTTCGGCCAGACGAACGGCAGCTTTACTAAAAACAGCATCATCAATCTGACTCAGACGAATATTGGTAAACACGTTGGCTCCTGCGGAATTAGTTAGGGATGAGGGAGGAGGGAGGAGGGAGGAAAGGCCTGTTCTGATTTCTGCGTTCAGTTGGCTCGATTCAGCAGTCCGCTACTCTCAAATGCTTCTGCCCTAATTGTGAAAGCACACCCGTCAACAAACAGTACCCACGCGGGGAATTTTTGGACGTTGGACGTTGGACTCTGGACGCTAGACAGGAAAATGGGCGTTGCTGATTGGAGGGATGAATCTGTGGGAAGTGTCCATCTTTTCGCCCCCTAAATCCCCCAAAAATGGGGGACTTTGAACCTTGGGTTTCCCGCCGCTTTGGGGCAATTCATCCCCTGATTCAGCAACGCCGGAAAATTGAGTCTTTGGTCTAATGTCTTCGGTTTAATGTCTAACCTTCATCCCTCCTCCCTCCTCCCTCATCCCTCATCCCTCATCCCTCCCAAGGGCAGCCTCACCGTAAATCGTGCCCCCTGTCCCTCTCCGGGGCTTTCGGCCAAAACCGTGCCATTGTGGAGTTCGACGAGTTGACGGACGATCGCCAGTCCTAGACCCAACCCGCCATACGATCGCGTGGTGCTGCTGTCTTCTTGCCGAAAATAGTCAAACACATGAGGCAAAAAGTCAGCCTTGATTCCTTTACCTGTGTCGCTGACAACGACTTGAGCAAATGAGGTTAAAGCCTCTGGCGGAAACTCTAAAGCAGGAAGCTCAATTCTCTCCAGACTCACATTGACTTGTCCTCCAGCGGGCGTAAACTTCACCGCATTTGAGAGCAAATTCCAAACGATCTGCTGCAACCGATTGGGATCACCTCTGACTGGGCCGATGGTTGAGTCAAACTGCGTCTCGATCGCAACTGATTTGGCTTCGGCAGCAATTCTCACCGTTTCTAACGCAGCCAGAATCACATTGGACAATGACACAGACACAAAATTGAGATTGATTTTACCGCGCAAAATTTTTGAGACATCTAACAGATCTTCAACCAGTTGAGATTGCAATTTTGCATTGCGCTCGATCACTTCTAACGCATGACTGGTCGCCGCTTCGTCAAACTTACGAGTCCGCAGCAAACTTGTCCAGCCCAAAATCGGATTGAGGGGCGTTGCCTTCGGCACAGCGAAGCTGCCCGCAACTCGTGAGACAAAACGGCTAAAAATTCGTCTTTGAGGCGATTGGCCGATTCGGCTTCTTGTCGGGCTGCTTGTTCGCGAATGAGCAACTCATCTTTGTCAGCATTCGATTGTTCTAATTGAGTATTCGTCGCTTCGAGTTGTTCCATTAGGGCGACGCGGGCTTGATATTCTCGCCCCTTGACCTTTTCAACCGCCAGAGCCACCTGAGTTGCAGCCCTTTGAGTCATTGCAATGCCCATCAGCAAACTCACCCCACACTGCATTAGCAAACTCAACTTGTGAACATACAACACCTCCGCACTCACCGGAAAACTGGGCAACGCGATCGCATTGGGATAAGTTGTCAAATAAGCAATCAGCGTCGCAAACACACAAAAACTCGCCGTCAAGGTGCCGCCCACCACGCCATATCGAGTCGCCGCCCAAATAATTGACACGAAATTGAGAAACGAAAACTGCTGAAACGAAAAGCCTGTTCTCGTCGTTTGAGAAACCGTGAGAAACGCAGTACTCGTACTAAAGATCAAAATTACAAGAATTTCTGCCCAATGGCGGCGATCGCGCAACCGACGAAAGTTAGCTGCCTTTCTGGGAGGGTCTGTTTCGCCAATCAGATAGCCCGATTTTTGTAGCAGCGGGGTCAGCAACAAGAGCGCCGGGGGAGCGATCGTCATCGTTCCGATCGCGTTGCCCAACCACCAATACGAAATGCTTTCTGGCAAGGTGTTTAACGACATTTTGCCCAAGGCGACGAGTGACAAACTGCCTACGATCGCCGAACTCAAACAACCCATTACGGGAGCCGCCAAAATAAATGCGCCTGCTTCTCTCAAGTCGGTTAAGAAGGGTGACCCACGCCAGCAGACTCGATACAAAAACCAGGCGACGAGCGGCTCGGTGCTATCTGTCCAACCGACAAGCTGCGCCCAGCCGTGATTACCCCAAAACGAAGCCATCAGACAAGACACCAGCCCCGTCAAGACAATTCCCGGTAGACCCAGCCAGATCCCGATCGCCACCGCCACCCCCGACGGAGGAAACCACAGCGAAACCGCAGGCTGGACGCGAAACAGCAGGGCTGTCAAATGCGCCAAAATCAGTGCGATCGCACACAGTAGGAACGTTAGCCATCTGCGGTTCACTCTTTTGGCTTGCATCGCCCTGTCGCACCTATGTAAATTGCAACACCCAACATAGGGCAAATGATGCGAAACAGCACGTATCTTCTGAAAGATTTTTGCAGTTCAAGGCTGATGAGTGCCTGTGTCGATGAGGTTTTTTCGCTGCGCTGCTTGGCCTTTTGCCTCCCAACCCCCAGTTTTTAGGGACTTTAAGATCAAAGCTGGCGGTTAAAAGAACGAAGTCTGCAAAGACAACCCAAATCGATTCAAAGGTTCGCTAATCCGCGAAGGCGAATTTTGTTCTTTAGCTGCGGTTTCAACCGCCTATCGAATTCAGATTAATCTCTAGGCTCAAAGCACAGTTCTATTCGGTTGAGCCGAGTCGAAGCCTGTGGGTATATTCTTTGCTGAAAATTACCAAAGACCGCTGCGTTAATCATTTCGACTGCTTAATGTTTTACAGCCTGCTCGATCGCTTGAAGCGCCTCGTCACACCAGGCTACCCACTCTTTTTGATAACGAATGCCGCGACGAATAATTAGATGCATATAGAGATCTTTGAGGTCTAGCGAATCGAGCTGTTGGGCAAAATGCTGATCTAACTTTTCGACCTGTTGCACCATCTCAACATGTAACTGTCGCCGTCGTGCAATTTCACGAATCACCACCTGAGAGGGCACTAGATGACCCGCTAGCCCCATCACGCCTAGATCTTCACGGATGGCTGCGGGTTCGCAGGGTTTGATTAGCCAATCGAGCAGTTCTTGTTGACCTTGCTCTGTGATGGAATAGATTTTTTTGTCCAGTCGTCCTGGTTGAGGAATGGCTTCATAAGTAACGCTGCCTTGCTGTTCTAGCTTGGTGAGTTCGGCATAGATCTGCTGCTGACTCGCTTTCCAGAAGCAACTGCCAAATCCCTCGGCAAACTCTTTGGCAACGTCATAGCCGCTGAGAGGTTGACGAGACAGGAATGCCAGGATGGTGTGCTTGAGTGACATAACCAAAAAACTACTTGACGGATTCAATAGATTAAGTGTACCTTAGTTTTTGTATTCAAATAATTGAGTAAAAAAACTAGAGTAGTCTGTCCTCACAGTCTCTTTCTCGCCCAACTATCTCAGGAGTTAAACCATGAATGCTCTAGATCACAAGATTCCGCCGCCGATAGTTGTCGTACTTGTCGGAGCAGCAATGTGGGTAACTGCTCAGTCCGCGCCTGAGTTTGAAATCGAAGAGAATTTGCATTTCGTGATCGCAGGCGTGATCGCCTTGTCAGGCTTTACTGTTTTAGCGCTAGGCATTGCGGCATTTCGTCAGGCTAAGACGACGATCAATCCTGTGAATCCTGAAGCGACATCCTCACTTGTGACTGGTGGCATTTACTGCTACACACGCAATCCCATGTACGTTGGCTTTGCCGCTTTACTGGTGGGCTGGGCTGTGTACTTGGCGGTTCCGTGGGTACTTCTAGGCCCGATCGCATTCATCCTCTTTACCACGCGCTTTCAAATTATCCCTGAGGAGCAAGTGTTGAATGCAAAGTTTGGACAAGCGTACAGCGAATACAAAGAGAAGGTTCGTCGGTGGCTCTAGACCTGTTTGAATGCAAAAACTTGAGGTTAAAAAATGGAGTCATCTAGGGTCAATATGAATGGGGGAACGAAATGGCGATCGCCCCGCCGCAGCGCAATGTTGGGAGTCGGTTGTCTACTGCTGGTTGGCAGTGGCATGGTCTATCGAATGAGGTTGATTCATCCAACTCAGCAGTCGATTGTGGTAGCTGCTGCACCAACGGTTGAAACAGTGTCTGCTCTGGGGCGATTAGAGCCAGAAGGTGAGGTGATTCAGGTATTTGCGCCCACATCGTCAGAAGGGGCACGAGTTGAAAGCCTCCGAGTCAGCAACGGGCAGCGGATTCGTCAGGGAGATGTAATTGCAGTTTTGGATAGCTATAAGCGGCGGCAGGCCTCCTTACAGGAAGCCCAGGAACAGGTGAGCGTTGCCCAAGCTCAGTTGGGTCAGGTAGAAGCGGGCGCGAAATCAGGGCAAATTCGAGCACAGGCACGAGTCGTCGATCGCCAAAGAGTCGAATTGCAGACCGAAGCTGAGGCGCAGGAAGCCACGATCGCTCGGTTGGAAGCAGAACTTCGTAATGCACAACTGGAGAATCGACGGCATCAGAGGCTTTATGCAGAAGGCGCTGTCTCCGCATCTTTGCGGGATAGTAAGCAATTAGCTGCTGATACAGTTCGACAACAACTTAACGAGGCACAGGTGAACTTGAGCCGAATCCAGCGATCGCGGCAGCAGCAGATTTCTGAGGCGCAAGCGACGCTCGACCAAATTGCCGAGGTGCGTCCAGTGGATGTCAAGGTCGCACGATCACGAGTGGCAGAGGCGCAAGCCAGAGTATCACGGGCACAGGCAGAACTCGATTTGGCGACGGTACGATCGCCCCAAGCCGGGCAAGTCCTCAAAATCCACACTCGTCCTGGAGAACTGGTCGGAAGTGAGGGCATCATCAGCCTGGGACAAACTCAGCGCATGGTGGCAGTGGCGGAAGTGTATGAGTTAGATATCAATCGCATTCGAGCAGGGCAAGCCGCAATCGTGATTAGCAAGAACAATGCTTTTCCAGATGTGCTGCACGGCAAAGTCGTAGAAGTCGGACTAGAAATCAATAAAAAAGACGTGTTGAACACTGATCCGGCGGCACAGTTTGATGCGCGAGTGGTGGAAGTAAAAGTGCTGTTAGATGAAGCGTCTAGCCGTCGAGTTGCTGGCTTAACTAATTTAAGTGTGCAAGTCTCCCTTGATGTCAACTCTTGAGGCAATGACATGACTGCAATGACCCCAAAAAAGAAACCGCTGTTTCTCTCCTGGTTACAGTTACGCAAAGAACGGGCGCGTTTGTTGGTGGCGATCGCTGGAATTAGTTTTGCCGATGTGCTGATGTTTCTGCAAATGGGCTTTCGGGGAGCATTGTTCAGTAGTGCAGTGGAATTCCACAACAGCTTGAACGGTGAAATTGTCATGTTAAGTGGGCGATCGCGGTCTTTGATTTCCCTCGATCGATTTACAGAGCGCCGACTTTACCAAGCCGCAGGCATCACAGGGGTTGCGTCAGTCAGTCCGATTTACCTGAATGCGATTCAGTGGCGTAATCCTGAAAACAAAGAGATCTGGGACATTTACGCAATTGGTATCAATCCAGAACATCAGGTTTTGAACATTCCGGGAGTCCAAGCCAACCGTGAGAGACTGCGCCAGCCAGATACCGCTTTGTTTAATCTGGGTTCTCGCAAAGAATTTGGCGCGATCGCTCATCGGTTTCAGACCGGAGAAACCATCATTACCGAAATCAATGAACGCCAAGTTCAAATCCAAGGCTTGTTCAAACTTAGCCCCACATTTGGCATCAATGCTTATCTGATTACGAGCGATATCAACTTTTTACGCATGGCTCCTTTCCGACAAGGAGGACTGGTTGATGTGGGTGTGATTAAACTTAAGCCTGATGCCAATGTCCAAGCGGTTCTAGCAGAGATGCGATCGCGCTTGCCCAATGATGTCAAAGTAATGACGCGAGAAGATTATGCCAAAGCCGAAGTTGCTTTTTGGAACGCTAGTACACCCGTGGGCTATACCTTTGATTTAGGCGTAGTGATTGCCTTTATTGTCGGCGCTGTGATTGTTTATCAGATTCTTTACAGTGATGTCACCGATCATTTGCCTGAATATGCCACCCTCAAAGCGATGGGGTTTCGCGATCGCTATCTGCTCATCGTTGTCTTTCAAGAGGCTTTGATCCTGGCAGCCCTGGGATTTATTCCCGGTACGCTGATTGCTTTAGGCATCTATCGGATTACGAATATCGCTACAATGCTGCCGATGGCAATGGATGTGGGACGAGTGGTGTTTGTTTTTGTGCTGACGGCAATCATGAGTTCGCTTTCGGCTGCGATCGCAGTGCGTAAGCTGCAAACGGCTGATCCGGCTGATATTTTTTAGGAGTTGAGCATGGTTACAAATTTATCTGAACCTGCCGTCTCGATCGCTCATCTGAATCATTACTATGGACAAGGTTCACTGCAAAAGCAGGTTTTGTTTGACATTAATCTGCAAATTAATCGTGGCGAAATTGTCATCATGACAGGGCCGTCAGGTTCGGGTAAAACAACCTTGCTGACATTGATGGGAAGCTTACGATCGGTTCAAGAAGGGAATTTGAGCATCTTGGGGCAAGCGTTGCTTCAGGCTAGTAGAGAACAGATGACTCTGGCTCGTCGTCATATCGGCTATATTTTTCAAGCGCACAATCTACTAAACTTCCTGACTGCCTATCAGAACGTTGAAATGGCGTTGGAAACTCAAGAGGTGACTGCTGTCGCTGCCGATACCCGAATTCGGACTATTTTGAGCGCCCTGGGACTAGAGCATCGGATGGACTACTATCCAAGCGATCTATCAGGTGGACAAAAACAACGAGTGGCGATCGCCCGTGCTTTGGTCAGTCAGCCTAAAATTATTCTGGCAGATGAACCAACGGCTGCACTCGATAAAAAGTCGGGACGAGATGTGGTGGAAATTATGGAAGAACTCGCTAAGGAGCAAGGTTGTACTATCCTACTCGTAACTCACGACAACCGCATTCTGGATCTTGCCGATCGCATTATCTACCTGGAAGATGGGTGTTTAGTGAATCGCTCTGATGTTGCTGCAAGTGTTCAATAGACTTCCTGCACGAATCATAGATGCCCTCCGACTAAAGTCGGGGCTACAAGAGCAAAGTGTGCCTTCGCACACTAAAGAGGCGATTTTAACCGTTAGTCCACGGAGGTGGACTTTGTTCTGATAGCAGCGTTGCCGAAGGCTCTTGCGAAGCTAACATCAATCGCCAGGTATTCATGCAGGAAGTCTAATAGAGTTCTCAGGTGTCGAATTCAGATTAATCTCTAGTGGCTGCGATCGCTTGGGCAAACTGAAACAGGATTTAGCCAAAGCAGCGATGAAACAGATTATGCGTCTCTCGATTCCCCTTCTCGTTTTGGGGCTTTCTTTTGCCTCACTCAACGCTCACGCCCAATCGATCGCCCCCTCCAGCGACGGAACGGGAACAATCGTCACCCCCAACGGCAATCAATTAGACATCACAGGCGGAACGCGATCGGCGGATGGCGCTAATCTATTTCACAGCTTCAGTCAGTTTGGGCTAAACCAAAATCAGATTGCCAACTTTTTGTCGAATCCCACAATTCAAAATATTTTGGGACGGGTCAACGGTGGCGATGTCTCGATCATTAATGGACTGATTCAAGTCACGGGCGGCAGTTCCAACCTATTTTTGATCAATCCGGCGGGCATCATTTTTGGCGACAGCGCTCGATTAAATGTTCCAGCTTCCTTTACTGCCACGACTGCAACTGGGATTGGCTTTGGTTCAAATTGGTGGAATGCTGCGGATACTAACTACTCAGCCCTACTCGGATCGCCCAACGCCTTCGCTTTTACCCCTCAGCCTGGTGCGGTTGCTTCACAGTTCCCTGCGGGAATCGTCAATACAGGAAACTTGACCGTCGGACAAGGGAATCTCAGCTTGTTTGCAGGCACGATCGCCAGTCCGGGTCAGCTTTCTGCACCTCAAGGGCAAGTTTTGCTGGCGACGATTCCGGGTCAAAGTTTGATGCGGCTCAGTCAGGTGGGCAGTTTGTTGAGTCTCGACATTCAGCCGACCGCGACCACGGGACAGAGCCTACCGATCGTCACCCTTCCCCAGATGCTCACAGGAGGCGCAGGCGGCAACGCCACAGGATTCACCGTCACTAATGGACAGGTTCAACTCATCGGGTCGGGCTTTGTGATTGAGAATGGCGACATTGTTGCCAAAACCGTCACCGCCCAAACTGCCACCCTTGCAGCCAGTCAGACCTTAACTCTGATCGAAAGCCAACTGCAAACGACGGGAGCGTTAAATCTTCTGGCAAAAGACACCGTACGAGTGCGAGACAGTTTGACCAATCCATTTCTGGCACGATCGGGCGGCAATTTGACCGTGAGCGGCGATCGCGCGATCGACATTCTGGCGCTCAATCACCTCAGACAGACTCCTTTTGTTAGCGGCGGCGATCTCAGCCTGATCAGCGATGGCATTGTCTCTGGAGATGCCCACTTTATCAGTCAAGGACGATTCTCGATTTTGAATCTGAGCGGCGGCGGCGGCAATTTTGTTAGCTTATATGATCCGATCGTCAGCGCCGATGGAGATGTCACCTTTGGCAACTATACGGGGGTCGCGCTCAAAGTCGAAGCTACAGGCAGCATCACCGCAGGCGACATCACCATCACTGGCCCAGATTTTGACTTGGCTTCGATTTGTCTGACTGCTTGCTCCGCCGATGCTCAAATTTTGGCTGACCTGCCTGCTGTAATCTTAAGAGCCGGAGTCACGACCCTCGAAGAAACCGCTTTTGGCTATCCTGGAATCGTCTTTGGCAGTCCACCTGTTGCGTTTGGCTCTACTGACTTTGGGAGCGGTTCACCTAGTACGATCGCCAGCATCACCACAGGCAACATTCGCACAGAGAGACCCTCAAATCCGTTTGGCGGGCCAGAAAACACAGTGATTCTGACGGCTCCGGGCGACATCACAACGGGGGCGATCGACACCTCTGTCACCGGAATTGCAGACAGTCGAGCGGGGAGTATCAGCTTAACGGCGGGACGCGACATTCTCACGGGGGCCATCAACACCTCGACTAATATTGAAGCGTTTGTAGACGGCTCGAACGCTGGATTTGTGACGCTACAGGCAGGACAAAATCTCACCTTTGAAAGCATCACCACCAGCGCCCTTTCTCAAAGTGGAGCGGGGACGGGTGGCAGAGTCAGACTTTTAGCAGACAATGGTCAAATTCGAGGGACAGGATTTGTCGCAGCTTCTCCCACAGATACGATTTTTACGCGATCAACCAACGCCACCGGATCAGTCGAAATTCGTCACGATGGCGGCCCCAACAACAATCCCTTTATCGTCAGAGACGCAACCACCAACGGCACCGCAGGCGGCATCTCAACCAACAATGTGACGATCGCGCCCACCACCGTTTTTGAATCTGTAGGCACGATCGATCAGGGTAACTTTGCCGAAGATGGCGTTCGCTTTGTGTTTAACAATGTCGCCCCTGGCATCACCGTCGATTCAAATCTACCTGACACGCCAGAAAATCAGCCCGTCACCCTCAGCCTCAGTGATTTGGCTCCGACGGCAACCGATGCTAACAACGATTTCACAACGATTACGGTCGCGACGATCGCCCCCGGTGCCATTCTCAAAGTAGACGGGATTGAACTGCAACCGGGCGACAACCTTCCGCTGTTTAGAGAAACCGGGACGATCGAGTACACTCCGCCTCCGGGTACAACGGGTCAGATTGTGGCTTTCACGCTGGCTGCCAGCGATCGCATCTCTAGTTCAGTCCCGGTGCCTGTGAGTGTGACGATCACCTCAACATCGCCGCCGCCAAGTACACCGCCCGTTGAGCCAGTTCCCCCAACCCTTCCCGAACCCGAACCTACCGAACCGATTCTCAACCCACCCACGACACCAGACCCCGAAGCCGTTAAGCCAGATTATCCCGACGATGTAGAAGCCGAACCCGCCGAAGAACCCGAAGCCGAAATCGCTGCCGCAGACAACCCCTCCGGAACGATCGTAGAAGTCGATCCCTTTGTCAGCGAGATTGAGGATTCTCTCACCGATACGTTTGAAACTTACCTCGGCGAAAGTGATGTGCAGGCTGAGACGCTTCCCGAAGTGCGAGATACGTTGAGCAAAGTCGAACGGGCGACGGGGGTAAAACCTGCGATCGTGTATGCCTTGTTTGTCCCATCCAGTTTGGCTCAATCCAGTGACCCATCTACTAAGTCAGACGGTCAATACAAGCTAGGTGCAAGCCCCCAGCGAGACAGCGATGAGCTAGAACTGTTTGTCGTCACCTCCACAGGACAGCCGATTCGCAGACGAGTCCCCGGAGCCACCCGCGCCACCGTTCTCAAACTGGCTCAACGCTTTCAGCGAGAAGTCTCTGACAGCCGAAAGTCTCAAACCACCAGCTATTTAGAATCATCCCAAGCGCTCTATCAGAAATTAATGGCTCCGATCGAGTCCGATCTGCAAACTCGCAAAATTACCAATCTAGTTTTTGTCACCGATCTGGGACTGCGATCGCTGCCTCTAGCTGCCCTACACGATGGCAAAGGATTTTTGATCGAGCGCTACAGTATCGGCATGATGCCCAGTCTCAGCCTCACCGATACGCGCCTGGGTGACATTCAAAAGAGCCAGATTTTGGCCATGGGAGCCTCTCAATTTAGTCAGCAAACTCCACTTCCTGCCGTTCCCCAAGAAATCAGCGCCATTTCTAATATTTGGAAAGGTCGAACTTTTCTCAACGAAGGCTTTACCCTCAACAACCTCAAGACCCAGCGCCAACAACAACCCTTTGGCATCATTCATTTAGCCACTCATGCAGAGTTTCGATCGGGCCCTCTCGGCAATTCTTACATCCAACTCTCAGATACTCAATTGCGGCTTGATCAGATTCGTCAACTTGGCTGGAGCAATCCACCCGTCGAACTGCTCGTCTTGAGTGCTTGCCGCACTGCGTTGGGCGATCAAGAAGCCGAGCTAGGATTTGCGGGGCTTGCGGTAAAAGCGGGAGTCAAATCAGCAATGGCCAGTTTGTGGGCGGTCAGTGATCAGGGGACGTTGTTGTTGATGACGGACTTTTATCAGCAGTTAAAGAAGACCCCGATCAAAGCCGAAGCCCTACGTCAGGCACAGTTAAGCCTCCTCAAAGGACGGGTCAAATCTGAGAGTCAAACCACTTCTTTTGCTCACCCCTACTACTGGGCATCCTTCACGATGGTTGGTAGCCCCTGGTAGAGGATCTACCGTGTATACATAAGTCAATTGATCTGTACTTGCCGTAATCCTTCGC
>NZ_JBJPHS010000101.1:0-20880 GCF_052939495.1 Phormidesmis sp. 146-12
CTTGCTTAATTAAATTTACAGTTCTAAGAATTACAGGTTCTTTAATCCCTATCCCTAAGAAGCTGCGAGAATCATTTCAGCACATTTGCTCATCTCTAGATAAACGACGATTTCGCTTTCTCTTCAGCTTCAATCACCGCTTGCCAGGTACGATTGTAAACTCCCGGCGTGAAGGGAAAAGCTTGGTCTGAGGTGCGTCCAGTTAGTTGGGTCAAAAAGTCCCAAGTTGGATTGGCAACCAGATCCCATTCATGGAGCGTAATTCCCATCTCCTGGGCAATTTGGTGACAGGCAGCAGTGTGGCGATCGTAGGCTTCTGCAAACCGTTGACGATCGAACATCACACCTCCATACAGCGCTTCTCGAATCTCGATTTCAAAGGGTGACAGCGTATCAGACGGTCGTGACTCAAACCAGGCTTGACAATCCTCTAACCAGGGTTCGAGCGATCGTGTGGTGAGAATGTAAAGGCCATTTTTGGGCAGCTTTTTTTGTCGAAACCAGAAGGCGACGGGCGCATCCGTGACCGCATGAAACTGCCAGAGAGACTCGTACGATCGGGGATAATGTTTCCACGAATAGCCCAACAGCGTCATGGCTTTGCCTGCGGTGCGGTTTCCGGTGGCGGCTAGCCCTACAAAGAAAAATCGCTGACGGTAAATCAGAGCCGTCGTCACAACATATCGAATTTTATGAAAGATTGGTTTGATTTGACGCTTCAAAGCAGTCACCGTTTTGGCAGATCCTAACCTTTATTTAGCTATCAGTATAAAGAACAAATTGAACGGCAGCAGATCGACCTCAACGGTAGCCGCAAAGACCTTTAACTGTCCGCTCTAGTGACTTGTTGTGCCGCCACATCAGACCAGTCACTTTGTAATATCGCCCACAATGCTACGTCTTCAAACTTTCCCCATTTTCGTACTCGTTGGCGCAGCAATCCTTCTTGCACAAATCCATTTCTTTGCAACACCTTGCCTGAGCTTGGGTTTCTTGCCATGTGGTAAGCGTACAGTCGATTGAGTCCTAATTCTCCAAACCCAAACCGGAGAACCGATTTTAAGGCTTCACTCATATATCCCTGCCCCCACGCTGCTACTGCCATCCAAAAACTTAATTCTGCTTGAGAGTGTTCACGTTCAATGCCTCGAATTTCGATGATGCCGCTGAGTGCCGGATCACCTTTCCGCTCGATCACAAACGTGACAGAGTACCCCGCTTCAAATTCAGCAAGTTGTCGAGCCACATATTGCCGAGCTTCATCATCAGGGTAAGGATGAGGAATTGAAATCATGGTGTCAGCAATCTCGCGAACACCAGCAACAGCTTGAATGAAGGCGACATCTCCACAAGTGAGTGGACGCAAAATCAATCGCTCAGTTTGTAACATGGACTGAACAAGTATGAAACGGCTTTTTCGGAACTTCAGTGCAGGGCGGTTGAATGCGATGAACGATAGCGTTTCAAACATCCTCTTAGGGAACTGAGATTGGAATTAGCGAATTTTCTGGGAAGTATTGCCGATAGCGTCCGTTTTCAGACAGTACAACCACCATTTTTAACGGGTAATCAGGCTGCACCTGCAAATCAGCCCAGGGCACACTGATCTCCAAACATTTGTCTAAGCCGACCTGAGCGCGAGTCTTGCGAGAATGCCACTTAAAATCGTCTCCCGCTTCCTGAAGCCGAACCGTCTGCGTCAACAAATTCACCCCCAAATGATGGTGAAACTGATAGGTCAACGGCGCTTCGTCCGGCAACTCTATGAGCGGAATCGGGCTATTTCGCATGGGGCGATCGGCATAATACCACAGCAAATTCAACTCAGGTGGACAGTCAATACCGGGTTGAATGCCCGATCGAAAGTCTAACCGCACGTAGAAATTCAGGTGATCCAGCCCATACCAAAGGCGTTGAATCTCACTGTTCTGGTGCATTGTCCCTCGTGCGCCACCGACTTCGATTCGACCCGCTTTATCCCAATCCTGCTCGTCTCCCCGCCCATCCACAACGGGGTGAATAAAGCCCTGTGGCGCATGGTCGCCCTGTTTCGCATGAACTTCGACCGCCCGCCGCACATTGTCAGGAATCGGCTCCCCTAACGCCTGATACAGCGCTGCCAAATGTTCTCGAAACAACTGGTCAAACATGGCATCTTGATTCGACGAGTGCCCTTCGCCAAACCACCAAAACCAATCAGACCCTTCTGCTGCATACAGCGCTTCCCAGGCTTCAGGGTTCGTCTCCTCGGTCGCTTCGGGATGGGTAGACAACACCTGGCGAGCCGTCGTCAGCAAATCCCAGGCGCGATTTTTTGCCGGATCGCCAATCCAAGTTGTAAAACTCCCATCCACCCAGGAACCACTGTGAAGCTGATTAGTCGGAATCGTCTCCGTCGCAGGATGCTGGTCTAAAAATTCCGAAACCGTCACCAGCTTGATCCCCGTGTGGCTGTTCAGCGTTTGGTAGAGGCTTTCTAAAAAGGGCTTGCCGTCCTGTGGATAATATTCCCAGCAGTTTTCACCATCCAAAGCGATCGTCACCAGCCAGGGTTTGTCCAGGTTGCCGCCGTTTCGCTGTCTGAGCGATCGAGAAATTGCCTCCAAATGTCCCACCAGATCGGCTGCGGCCCGTTTTGGCTCCATCGATCCGTAAGTGAATCCAATCAGATCCGACAAACGGTGATCCCGAAAAACGATCGACAAATCCCCTGCTGGAGTCTCCAACCGATAGGGACGATACAACATTTCGGGGTCATATACATTCCCCGTCTCATCCCGATTAAAGAAATGCTTGAGCGACCAGCCTAAGACCGCCTCATCCGAGCAGAGCCACTGAAAGCCCGACTTAGCCACATAAGGCAACATCGCAGGACTCACCGATTGCTCAGACGGCCACAAACCACGGGGCGATCGTCCAAACCGCTCCTCATACATCTGCCACGATTTCTGCAAGTGGCGCGTAATGTCGTCTGCAAACTGAAATCGCTGTTCGGGAAGCGTCATATGAGGAACAGCAACTCGACCCGCATTCGTATCCGCCAACAACGGCAAAATGGGATGCGTGTAGGGAGTCGTCGTCACCTCAAGCTGCCCAGCATCCTGCATCTTGCGGTGTTGAGGAATGATCTGGCTGAGAATTTCTCGATGTTTGGCGATGATTAGCTGACGATCGCTCAGACTAAATCCTTTCCCTTTCTCCAGCCAGCCTGCGATTAAGGGATCATCCCAAAACAACGGATCAATCCACGCCAGGTTGTGCCACATCAGCAGATCGCCAAAATCCTCTAGCCCCCAGTGATTGACGCACCATTCATGCCCTTTATCCTGCCGTTGCCGATACAATTCCGCATAGCGAGGATGGGGGTCAACCAGCGTGTGGTGATTGCCGTCAAAGAAATGTTCAACAATAAATTCTTTTTGCTCCTGGGCTAACTGTTCTACCGGAGTCAGCGTCAGGGCTAAATAAGGGTCGATCGCTGTCCCCGCGACATAATCCTCGATCTGAAGAATCAGCGAGGGCACCAAATTGACCGTCTGATGCAGATTGGGATATTTCTCCAACAGCAACACCAGGTCTAAATAGTCTTTCGTTCCATGCAGTCGCACCCAGGGCAGACGATATTGCCCTTCAGACCCGTGCGCTTCTGCACCTCCCCTACTTTTGTACAACGGCTGGTGCTGGTGCCAGATAAACGCGACGTACAGAGGATGAGACATAAAGTTTTGAGGTTTGAGTTTTAAGGTTCAAGAGTATCGACTCAAGAGTGAGTGCTGTGTTCTTAAGGTAATTCAAAACTCAGCACTCAAAACTCAACCTACTACATTACTTGCTCAACTTCTTCGATTTCGGGAATGAATTCGCGCAGACGGCGTTCGATCCCCATTTTGAGCGTCATCGCAGAACTGGGACAAGACCCGCAGGCCCCTTGAAGACGAAGCTTGACGATCGGCCCATCCAATTCAACTAGCTCGACGTTGCCGCCGTCTGACATCAAATAAGGACGCAGTTCATCCAATACGGTTTCCACATTTTCAGGAGTGAGTGCCAATGCTTGAGACATAGTTCACCTTTTTGGTTTCTAATCGGTTTATGTTGATCCTAACGCTATCTGAGGAGGGTTTTGAGCGGTTCAGTGATTCCCTCCACCTTAGCCCTACACCAATGCAGGTTGTAAAAGCTTGACATTTGAGAAAGCAAACTCGCTGGTCGAGACCTTTCCAGCTTCTTCGGTACGAATCACTCGCTGAGTCATCACGTAGTAATCGCCCACTTTCTCATAGGTGTCTTCAAAATCACTCTTGCCGCCCTTCGATTCGCCAGTCGCTGCATCGGTGTAAACCGAATCATAGCGGTGCGACAAATAGCCTTCGCCCGTTTCGTGGCTGCTGTAGGTGTTGATGGTGACAACCACATCGCGAATATGACGGTGAACCAGGGTGATTTCGTTATTGTTTACTTTGTAGCGATCGCCCATCGATTTGCCTTCGACAAATACCTCAACGGCTCCCGCTTCGTCGGTGTTGCCCAGCGTGAAAACATTCTTGCCGTGCGTGTCTTCAAAGGCTCTGCGGACTCGATGAATTGCAGTTTCCCACACCTGCCCCTGAATGGCTTTTTTGGCTTCTTCATCTTCAACATCAGTCACCTCAAAGGTGCAGTCCTGGTTGATGCGAATCTTGCCCGTGTATTGGCGATCGTCTAGCCGATAAGTCACATCTGCTGTGTAGCCAGGAAAGTTGCTGTCCCAGGTGTAGCGATTTTCGTAAGCCGATCGAAATAGCTCACGAGCTTCCATTGGTTCTGTCATGAAACGCTCCTTAATCTCTTTCTTTAGTCTAGTTGGTCTGGGCAGGCGTTAGAGAGCGGGATCACCGCTCATTTCTCATCAATTTTACCCGGCAATCATCACAGGTTCCTGATAGAGCGGCACTGTAAACGTCACAGTAGATCCCAACCCCTCACCCATACTGTAGAAGTTGACCACGCCGCCCATCGCCTCCACCAGCTTTTGAGAAATCGCCAGCCCCAATCCGGTGCCTCCATATTGACGAGTCAGCGACCCATCGACCTGACTAAACGACTGAAAAAGTTTGTCTTGCTTATCTAACGAAACCCCAATTCCGGTGTCGGCTACCCGCACCTTGACCACACCCGGAAGGTCATGATTTTGCACAACGATCCGCTTTTTGATGACCTCAGCGCTGATGGTCACGCCGCCTTCGTGGGTGAATTTAATTGCATTTCCCACCAGATTGAGCATGACTTGCAGCAGACGTTGATAGTTGCCAAACAGAATGATCTCATCGTGGGTCTGGGGCTTCTGAATCTCAAAGCTGAGGTTTTTTTGCTGAACCTGAGTTCGCGTAAAGTTCTCGACATCCGCCATCAACTCATCTAGTTTGACGGGGCTGAGATCGATCTGCATCTTGCCCGCTTCGATCTTGGCGATATCTAACACATCGTTGATGATATTCAACAAATGCAGCGCCGATCGATACGCCTCTTCGATAAACTCTTTTTGCTCCTCCGGGTCTTCGGCCATCCCATCTAGAATTAGCTTCAAAAAGCCGATCATCCCGTTCAGAGGGGTTCGCAATTCGTGGGACGTGTTCGCTAGAAATTCACTCTTGAGGCGAGATGCTTCTTCGGCTTGTTCTCTGGCTTCCTCCAGTTCACGATGCTTTTGCATCATATTGCTGTTAACGCGCTGAAGCTCAGTGGCCAAGTCCTGACTTTCTGAGAACAGGGATGCATGAGCGATCGCCGTTCCCACTTGGTCTGCCAACTCGCGCATAAACTCAACTTCGGCTTGGCTCCAGACGCGCTGGCGATCGCACTGGTACAGCACAATTACCCCGTTTGGCTGCTCTTGATAGCAAGTTGCCACCATCAATCGGGTCAAAGGCTGCTCAGGATCGTCAGACGGAACGCACACCACTGGCTCAAGTCCGGCAATCTGATGAGTCGTGGAACTGATCGGCTTCAAAGTCGCCAACGCTTCACACAAAACGGGATCGTCAGCCAGTACAATCTCCGCTCCCAAAAGAGACTGTTGAGAATCGTGACAATATTCTGCGACCACCTCAACTTTAGAACTGAGCGGCGCAAAGGGGCAGAGAATACAGCGACTCACGCCCAAAGCGCGCCCCAACCCATCGACGGTCTGTTGCCAAATGGTGCTGAGATCAAGGGTTCGGCGGATATTCCAGGCAATCTGAGTTAAAAGCTTTTGGTAGCGATCGCTGTAGAGCGCCAACCCGCCCGCCGCCCGCGATTCTTCTAACAAATCGTCTGCGCGCATGGGTGGCAATCGTTTGCCTGTGACCACAACCGTCGAAGCCAGACCATCCGGCAGCATAATCGGACTCATCACCAACTCAAACAGCAGTGTCTGTTCAGCACAGCGAAACAGTGCGCGAAACTTTTCGGGGGTTTGAGACGTGAGGACTCGCTTGATCCGTTGCAGGTAATGCGCGATCGCCACCGGATAAAAGCACTCCCCTAACGCATTCCCAGATAGCTCTGGTTGCAACCCATACGTCTCCGACTCCTGCCAATAAAACGACAAAAAATGCCCGGCCGCATCCTGTGTCATCACCAAATCAGCAGCAGTCTCAGAAGCAGCATTCCCCACAGGATTCACAATATGAGTCTGAAACGAGTCAGGAGGTAAGCTTGAAAATTTCACAACAAGAGACCATTTGACTTAGGACTGGAAGCGATCGATTAAAAAGGAAATCAACACCGGAGCAAGGAGTTTTGGTACCAATTTTTGACTGAGACTCAATCATCCTTGTGCGATCTCCGCATTCTAATCACGACCCTACACAGATGCAACCAGTATCGGTTCTTCTAGCGCTAAACGAGAATCCAACCGCTCAAGCCAGTGTTTTTCTAGCGTTAATCGTTCCACTCACCTCTAGGAGGCACCCTCGGATTGCGTTCTAATGGGCGCGAGAATTCGTCTTCACGGTACGTTTCGCTCCGTAACCATTGGCGAATCGCTACCTCGACCACTTTGCTAGGATCGTTGGTCAGATGCTTGATGCGCTCAAGCAATTCAGAATCGATGTGGATTGAGAGTTCCACCTTATCAACGTGCGGATGAGAATGAGTCACTGGATCAGTCATGGTGAATGCGGTTAAACGCCAACTTGTGTAGCCCAAACCTATGTGTTAGTTTAGCTGACGAATTGCCCTTCGGAAAATTCTGTAGCCGATTTCAGCTAAACGATGTATGTGAAGCGTCCGTAAAGTGCGATGAAGGACGATCGCGCGGAGGTTGGTCAGTCAAATTAAGCGCCAATCAAAAAGCATTGAATCCAACTTCTCTCATCACCCTTCGTAAAGAGAATCCTGTACTAAGCTGAGAAAGCATTAAAATATTTTAAGTAATCGATGCACGCTTCCTTCTGTTGAGAAGACAGTCTTTGCTGCGCCCATTTTGCCCATCTAAATGTCCATCTAAGTAAACTGTATGACTGACGTTCCCGTCACCCGTATTCGCAACTTTTCGATCATCGCTCACATCGATCACGGCAAATCCACGTTGGCAGACCGCCTCCTTCAAGAAACGGGCACGGTTAACTCGCGGGAAATGAAAGAACAGTTTCTCGACAACATGGATCTGGAGCGAGAACGCGGGATCACCATCAAGCTGCAAGCCGCTCGGATGAACTACACCGCCAAAGATGGGCAGCAGTATGTTTTAAATTTGATCGATACGCCGGGACACGTTGACTTTTCTTATGAAGTCTCGCGATCGCTGGCTGCCTGTGAAGGGGCGTTGCTCGTCGTCGATGCGTCTCAAGGCGTTGAAGCGCAAACATTGGCAAACGTCTACCTGGCTTTGGAGAATGATCTAGAAATTATTCCTGTTCTCAATAAAATCGATCTGCCGGGTGCAGAACCTGAGCGCGTTCGAGGAGAAATTGAGGAAGTCGTTGGGTTGGATTGCAGTGGTGCGATTCTAGCCTCCGCAAAAGAAGGGATCGGCGTGCCTGAGATTTTGGAGTCGATCGTTCAACTCGTCCCGCCACCCAAAGATACCGTTGATCAACCGCTACGTGCCCTGATTTTTGACAGCTACTACGACCCCTATCGCGGTGTGATTGTCTACTTCCGAGTAATGGATGGTCGGGTCAAAAAGGGCGACAAAATTCGCTTGATGGCATCTGGGAAGGAATATGAGATTGACGAATTGGGCGTTTTGTCTCCGACTCAAGTTCAGGTCAGCGATCTACATGCCGGAGAAGTGGGCTACATTGCCGCTTCCATCCGAGGGGTCGAAGATGCCCGCGTCGGAGACACCATCACACTATGCAGCAAGCCTGCTTCTGAAGCGCTACCGGGCTATGTCGAAGCAAAACCAATGGTCTTTTGCGGCATGTTTCCCACGGATGCTGACCAATTCCCCGATCTGCGCGAAGCCCTCGAAAAGCTTAAACTCAACGATGCCGCCTTAAACTACGAGCCAGAAACCTCTAGCGCGATGGGCTTTGGCTTCCGGTGTGGCTTCCTGGGTCTGCTGCACATGGAAATCGTTCAGGAGCGACTGGAGCGAGAATATAACCTCGATCTGATTATTACAGCCCCTTCGGTTGTCTACAAAGTGACCACGCTTAAGGGAGAAACCGTCTTTATCGACAATCCCAGTAAGCTGCCCGACCCTCAGCATCGCGAGAAAATTGAGGAACCCTACGTTCAGGTGGACATGATTACGCCCGAAGCCTACGTTGGGATGCTAATGGAGCTATCTCAGACTCGGCGAGGGGTCTTCAAAGATATGAAGTATTTGACTCCAGGACGCACGACGCTGATTTACGAGTTGCCCCTGGCGGAAGTGGTGACAGATTTCTTTGATCAAATGAAATCTCGATCGCGTGGTTATGCCAGCATGGAATATCAACTGATCGGCTACCGCGAAAATGCGCTGGTGAAGCTAGACATTATGATTAACGGCGACCCGGTTGATCCGTTGGCGACGATCGTTCACCGCGACAAAGCCTACGGAGTGGGGCGTGCACTGACCGAAAAGCTCAAGGAATTGATTCCACGGCACCAGTTCAAGATCCCAATTCAGGCTGCGATCGGCAGCAAAGTGATTGCCAGCGAACATATTCCTGCCATTCGTAAAGACGTGTTGGCAAAGTGTTACGGCGGCGACATTTCACGAAAGAAAAAGCTGTTGCAAAAACAGGCAAAAGGTAAAAAACGCATGAAGGCGATCGGAACGGTCGATGTACCCCAAGAGGCCTTTATGGCGGTGCTGAAGCTAACGCAGGACTAGACGTTTGCAGCGCTACACGCGGAGGAGCAGGCAAGCCATTGTTTCAACTGCTCCAGTGAGTTTCTTTAGAAATAGCACCCTCTAAACAGATTTACCCTCCCCTTTAAGATTTAATGAAGCTGCCCCTCCAAAACATCGTTTCTGGGGGGGGTTTGCTAAGGTTCTATTGAAATTTGCAATAAAATTTTACCGAGGGCAACACACTTTGTCCGTAAGGTGCATTTCAGGACGTGGAGCTTGTCGTACCGAGTCCGAGTTCCGTGAGAACATTGTGGCTTCTGGGTACACTTTTGCCATGTCAAGAAACTAAACCCTATGGCACGGTTGGTTTCACCTTCTCTGTTTGCAACTCCCCTAGCCTATTTGATTGAACTTATGCGAATCCTTGTTACTGGTGGTGCTGGTTTTATTGGTTCTCACCTGATCGATCGCCTGATGACGCAAGGGCATGAAGTTGTCTGCTTGGATAACTTCTACACAGGACACAAACGAAACCTGCTCAACTGGCTTGATAGCCCCTACTTTGAGTTGATTCGTCACGACATTACAGAACCGATTCGGCTAGAAGTAGACCAGATCTATCACCTGGCTTGCCCCGCTTCCCCGATTCACTACCAATACAACCCTGTCAAAACCATCAAAACCAATGTGATGGGGACGATGAATATGCTGGGTCTAGCCAAGCGCGTCAAAGCCCGGTTTCTACTCGCCTCAACCTCAGAAGTGTACGGCGATCCTGAAGTGCATCCCCAGTCCGAAGAATATCGGGGCAGCGTCAATCCGATCGGCATTCGCAGTTGCTATGACGAAGGCAAACGAGTTGCCGAAACTCTGGCATTTGATTATCACCGCCAAAACGAAGTCGATATTCGCGTCGCTAGAATTTTTAACACCTACGGCCCACGCATGTTAGAAAACGATGGGCGTGTCGTCAGCAACTTTGTCGTGCAAGCCCTACGCAACAATCCCCTGACGGTCTATGGAGACGGTTCCCAGACGCGCAGTTTTTGCTATGTCTCTGACCTGGTAGAAGGGCTGATGCGGCTGATGAATGGTGACTTTATTGGGCCGGTGAATCTGGGGAATCCTGACGAATACACCATTTTAGAGCTTGCCCAAGCCGTCCAACAGATGGTCAACCCATCCGGCAACATCAAATTTGAACCCCTACCCCAGGATGATCCTCGTCGTCGCAAACCCGATATTACCCGCGCCAAAACGCACTTAAATTGGCAGCCGACGATCCCCCTGCAAGATGGACTCCAGCGCACGATCGCTGATTTTCGCGCTCGGATTGTTGCAGAAAGCATGGTCGAGCCAGAAACGATCGCGCTTCACTAAAATCCACGCTTTTCTCTCAGTCGCCCTTTTTGGCAACCAGGGAAATCTATTCACAACCTTGTAGTTAGTCTGACTGCTACGCTCACCCTTTCTTGAGGAGCTTCTATGCGTGTTTGTGTTATTGGTACGGGGTACGTTGGTTTAGTGACCGGGGCTTCGCTGGCTCATGTGGGTCATCATGTGATCTGTGTAGACAACAATGAAGCCAAAGTTCAGTTAATGAAATCTGGGCAATCTCCAATTTTTGAACCCGGACTCTCAGAAATTATGCAGTCTGCCCTTCAAAGCCAACGTCTGGAGTTTACAACCGACCTGGCAGCCGGGGTCGAACATGGACAGGTTCTCTTTATCGCCGTTGGCACCCCAGCACTGCCTACAGGTGAAAGTGATACCCGATATGTCGAAGCCGTTGCCCGCGGAATTGGCTCTCATCTCAACGGCGGCTATAAAGTCATTGTCAATAAGTCCACGGTGCCGATCGGTTCTGGTGACTGGGTGAGAATGCTCGTTTTGGATGGAGTTGCCGAGCGCAAAGGTCTCTCAGTAGAGCCTGTCTTAGCGGGAATAGGCAGCGAAGAACCCATGAAGGCCAGCGCTCTGACTGGCGATTATGATTTTGATGTCATCAGCAACCCTGAGTTTTTGCGAGAAGGCTCTGCTGTTTTCGACACCTTTAACCCCGATCGCATCGTCTTGGGTGGAAACAGCCCCCGTGCAACCGCCCTCATGCAAGAACTGTATGCCCCGATCGTGGATCGCCAGTTTGCCGCAGACAAGTCCCTGCCCCCGGTGCCTGTTGTCGTGACAGATTTAAGTTCGGCAGAAATGATCAAGTACGCTGCCAACGCCTTCTTGGCCACCAAGATCAGCTTTATCAACGAAGTGGCGAATATCTGCGATCGGGTCGGTGCAGATGTCACCCAAGTTGCCAAGGGCATTGGACTCGATTCGCGGATTGGCAGCAAATTTCTGCAAGCGGGACTCGGTTGGGGCGGCTCTTGTTTTCCTAAGGATGTCTCTGCGCTGATTCATACCGCCGATGACTATGGCTATGAGACTCAACTGCTCAAGGCTGCTGTCAGTGTCAACCAACGCCAAAAGCTGATTGTGGTTGAAAAGCTTCAGCAAGTGTTGAAAATTCTTAAGGGCAAAACAGTGGGACTGCTGGGTCTCACCTTTAAACCCGATACAGACGATCTGCGCGACGCTCCCGCTCTCAGTTTGATTGAAAACTTGACTCGGTTGGGTGCCAAGGTCAAAGCCTACGACCCGATTATTTCTCAAACGGGAATGCGTCATGGTCTCTCGGATGTGATTGTAGAAACCGATGCAGAACGTCTGGCTGATGGGTGCGATGCGCTAGTCTTGGTGACCGAGTGGCAGCAGTTTCTCAACCTCGAATACATCAAGATGTCGCAACTGATGCACACGCCAATTTTGATCGACGGTCGAAACTTCTTGAATCAAAGCGTTCTCGAAGAAGCTGGGTTCCGCTACGTTGGAATCGGACGCTAGACTCAAGATTACTTCTACTGAATTTCTACTGAAGAAGATGGGGACGGGTTGATCACTCGTCTCTATTTTTTTAACGTGAACTTGATGAGATTGTTCACTCCGCTTACAGACTTGAGTAGCCCCCTAGATCCCTACCAATCAGGGACTTTGAACTGGAATTCTTGTCTGAAAGTCCCGCAGACTTGGCAGCTTGGGGGGTAGAAGCGTTCAACACCAAAGCGAAAAACATTGTCGAACGGACGTTTTTCGACCTGAATTCGGGTTAACTAATGACGACCGCTGCGCTCGATCGTCGCCTTATCCAACGTTCGCAGCGCATTTTCCAGGTCGCTGGTCAGTTTTTTCGCACCTTGTTTGGGCGGTTGATCCGCATAATTGCTGACCTGGAGCGGCAGTCCAATCCGAATTTCTACGCTACACCTCCAGGGAACCAAGGGCTGACTGTAGCCAATATTGATGGGGACAATCTGAATCCCTAGGTCATCTTGACTAGCTTCTGCTTGTAGGGCGAGGCGAGCCAGTCCAGGTTTGAGCGGTCTACACTCCCGGAAAATATTGCCTTCAGGAAAAATCACGAGCACCTGTCCCTTCTTCAACAGTTCTACGCTGTGACGCAGGCTGGAGATAGCAGGATGTTTTGTATCAATCTCAAACCCACCCATTCGTCTGATAAACCAGCCTTGAATTCCTTTTACCTCGTCAGCGGACACCATAAACCGCAGTTCTCGCCCGGTGACATCTTGACCCGCGGCACAAGGCACCATAAAAGCATCCCAACGCGATCGATGAGTGGGAGCCAAAATTACAGGGCCAGTTTTAGGTAAATTCTCACGACCGATCACTTCAATGTATCGAAAGTAAAATGGCAACAGCGCATAACGCCCCAACGGATAAGCCACCAAAGCCAGCCACGGTGAGAAACGAGAACCCACAAAATTTGCCCTGTCGATCGTTTGAGAATAGAGAGCCTTGTTAGCAGTATCCTCGGTTTTGCCATCCGTGAGGCTGCGTTTAGGAAATTGGTTAATTGCACCTGAATTTGTCACAGGAGTAGCCTGCTGGTTTAAGTTTGGCTCTTCCGAACCCTCTCGGATTAAGCGGCGGGTAGAAAACCCCGGTGAAAGTAAAGAGCGAATCGACAGCATGGGCGCAATAAGAAACGGCTGAAGGCTTCAAATGGCGGGTAGGTAACCCTTTTTTACCCTAGTCGGTTCCGATCTCCTTGGGTTTACCAAAAGGACACTTCTAAGGCTGGCTCTGTAAATCCGCCAATAATTTTTGAGGAATCTGTCACAATCTATTGACAGAGGTGGGGCTACCAGCTAAATTAGATAAAGTGTGAACTGCGCCCCCATCGTCTAGAGGCCTAGGACACCTCCCTTTCACGGAGGCGACGGGGATTCGAATTCCCCTGGGGGTATGCGAATCCAAGTCGGAGTAGTGATTTCAGAGTGATTAATTTCACTTTGACTAGCTCATTTGATTTGAGTCAAAACCAAATCAAGGCAATGATTCTGGAGTGAGTAACCTCACCCTGGATAATTTGATCGACTTGGATTAAAAAAATAAAGCCGGGACTGTTAGTTGTTCAGTTCCGGCTTTTTGTTTGAATTTTTTCGCGCTGGTGGTCGCGGTCGATCGTCTCGATTGAGCAGGGCTTCATATGCCCTCTGATGTTCGGCTGCATTGATCCATCGGTGATAGATGCGGCTATGCACTTCTTCTGAGTGCCCCATTTGTTGAGCAGCTAGAGTCCGCTTAAGTCCATATTCCATGCTGCGAATTGCCCATCGGTGGCGCATGTCGTAAAGGTGGAAGGGTAAGCCAAAATCGCTGAAATAGCTGGTAGCACTGTGTCCTACTCGGTCATTTGAGCGGTTTAGATTGACGTTGGGAAGCTGCACCTGGTGCAAGTCGAATTCGTCAAACCATTCGGGATGAAAGGCCCAGACCTGACGGAACCCGGTCTTAGTTTCGTTCTCAACCCAGAGAATGCGATCGCGCTGCCGTAAGCGTTCAAAATCTAGCCTGAAAGTCTCGTGTGGTCTAAGTCCGTAGGTTGCGAGAATGCCAAATATCCATTTCCAACCGGGGTTAGACAGTCGATCGAACCATTCAACAATCAGGTCATCACTGGGAATGTCACGTGGCGAGACACTTTTAGAAGAATACTTTCCTTTATAAGGGGATGGATCATAGTCAAGTTTTGCGAACCGGGCGATCGCGCCATAAACCATGCAAGCCCGAACTCTAGAGCGAGTGTTGACAGTGGATTTGAGAACGAATTGGTGTAACAGTTCAGAGGTTAAAGGTTCGTCTTGTGGGAGGTGTTTGAGCATTTTCCAGTACTCAGTTCTCCAGGTTGTTTCTGAGCTACCACGCTGGAAGTAGTCTTCTCTAAATCTTTCTATCCAGTAGTGGCAACTATGGGGCATTGACTAATAGAAATTGACAGTAAAAATTGCACGAAAAAAAGTCATCGATCGCTGTGTCAGCAATGATGTTTTGAAGCGAGTGTGAGTTCCGTGACGGGTGTGTTAGACCCGTTTCGCCTATTCGCTAGGGAGGCTCATCAGACGGTAAGACTATTCCTGATTGCGTTGCAGGATTTCTAGAATGCGGCGATTTTCGGTTTGAAGTCCGCGTACTTCTGATTGAATTTCACGAACTTCAGTTTGCATGGTTTCAATCACTTGGAAGGTTTGGATTTGTACTTGTGCCATGCGATCGACTGCTTGCATTGTGGTTCTAAGCTGTTGGCTATTGTCGTAGACAACATCAATCAGGCGATTGAGGGAGACTTTGACATCAAGCATGTCTGTCTCTAATGATTCGACTCTGACTGTTAAATTGTTGGGTTGTTCGGGGGTGTCTGTCATAATAAGAAGTGTCTTTGTCCTGTGTTCTTTAAATCCCCTCTGGAGTGGCTTCCGAAGGGGATTTTTGATGAGATGACGTGACCTTAAATCAGGCTTGAGAAACTAACTTCAACTCGATCAGTTTTTGTAAACGACTGAGCAGAGGAGCTGGAGACCTTAGACCGAGACCGTGAACCATTTCGCGAATCGTTAGAGAAACTCTGCCCTCAATCGCATGTTGACTCATGAAATCATAGAGATTTTGCAGAGGGGCTGGTAAGGGACTAGAAAGCGGATGAATCGTCATAGGTTACTCCGGTAAATCATCAATTTTGTCTCGATCGTAAAGGATATAGTCTCGATCGGTCGAGTCAACATCCGTATGCTCCCACGCTTTGGCATGTTCATTTTCAGAATGGTCGCCGTCGTAGTGCCCCCAGTCTGTAATGAATGTCTCAACAGGGGCCGTCGTGCCAGCCGTCTTTAGAGCAGCGTCTAACCGCTCATCGGAATCCTCTGGAAAATCGTCAGCATCCGCACCTGCAAACCAGCCGAAAATGTCCATAATTTAGATACCTCGATAATTTTGTAGTTGTTGGGGTGTGGCCAGGGTTGTAGTTTGAGCGCTTCCGCCCTGGCTATTGATTTGGAGATAGAAGGCTGATAGAGGCGACGGTATCTGTTGCCCGATCGCTCACTACCGCTATCTCTCCGTCTTCAGTCATATAGAAGTCGGTTGAAGTCGCATCGTCAAATCGGTTTGGGTAGCCGACTCGATCTATCAAACTTTTCATCCGATTCCCTGGACGGGTATTCAGCAAGATTTTTGCTCTTAGATCCTTTGGCACGAAGACGGCTGTCTGTGCGGGCTGATTGCGTCCTAAAGCTGTGGGCATCTCATCGGGGGCTGATGATGCCATCGTCGGAGGTGGAGCCGCACAAGGGGTAATCGCCGATCCGTCTCCCCGACCAACCGGGGGAGTGTTTTGGGGGACGGGAAGCGGTTGCTCTTGAGCTTCTGCACTGTTTCCATAAGAAGCGCTCCAGCGAGAAACAGCATCCAGGAATGAGGCATTCACTCGCATCACGATCGCTGGGGTAGCCAGAAGTCCTCCAGCGATAAAGCCGAGCATGAATTTAATCTGACTGTTGGTCATAAGTCCTTTGAGGTTGAAATTGAGTTGAGTATCTTGGGGACAAAACATTGAGAAGTGTGAGAAGCACGATCGCCCAAAACATCGTGCGCTTAAGTCGATAGTTTCTTAGTTCGCTTCTCGGAATGTTCTGAGAATGTTCTGAGAAGTTTCCGAGAATGCTTAGAACAAAGAAGCGATCAGTTGCTTTGGGGTAACCACCTCCGGTAAAGCACGTTGCTCGTCAAGCTGCTCATAGTCACCGATCATCTGGGCAATGAAATCGTTGAAAGCTTTGTCAGCCTCTACACGAGTTTCTAGATAGCCTTTAACCTTGCTTGCTAGCTCGGCTTTAGCGATCGCGCTGCCTTCCTGGTAGCTTGCTTCAGTGCGTTGAGACAGCAGTGAGCCTGCTTCCTGTATCACATCAGTTCTCAGTGCTAAGTTCTGATTTTGGTCTGATTCCGTTTGCGCTTCCTGCGCTTCCCGATTCCGCCTCTCCTCCATACTCAGAACGTTCTCAGAATCATTCTGGGTAACTTCAGATTTTCTCGGATTTGGTGTGAGGGTGCCGTGACGACAAGCGTTAATTAAGTCTTGATCGACATCGTTGAAGTAGGTTCGATTGCGTTCCCCGGGTTGTCCAATTTCGTAGCCAAGCTTTCTCACTTTTGCGACCCAGTTGGTGAGCGATCGTGAGTCGATTTTCCAAAACTCTGCTAGTTGTTTGGTATGCATTGACATATTGCTGTCAGCATAGATAGCGTCATTGACTGCTGCATTTTTCATGTGTGTCTCCTGATTTTGATTGAACAAAACAAAGGTCGATCGTCTCCATAGCTAGTGGAGGCGATCGACCTTTTTTAATAGAAATAAAAGCCTGAAATCCAGACATAATTGGATTGCTCCATTGGGTTAAACGTCGGTGGGGCCATCCAGGGAGAGTTACCGCTCTGCCCTGGTTTTGATTTGCTAGGTTACGCCTCAGTTTTGTCCTGAGAGTCTGATCTGTATGTTGCGTTAAAAGCCTCAACCAGGTCATCAATGGTCAAACCAGATGCATCCATGATCATTTTGGTTTGAGAGAAAGTCAGGCGAGGCACCTGTACCCCCCTCTCCCAATTGCTCACAGTAGATATAGTCACCCCAAGAAGATCGGCAAATTGTCGCTGAGTCATTCCAGCACGGCTTCTAACTTTCATCAGATTCAAGGGTTGATCATTCTCTTCGCTCATATTAGAGTTAACTCGTATGCGAGTCAACCCATATTGATTAACTCGTATACGCCGCACTAAACAACAAACAGCACGAAGTGACCGTGTGTATCCGCACACGTTGCCTAGTTGTTTGAGGGTATGCAGTGTTGCCCCATCGCCTGGTCTTGCTGCATTCCCAATAATCGCCCAAATGCTTACACCATGATCAATTCAGCTATTTCAGGAGTGCCAATGACCCAAGAGAATGAGACCGCGATCGACCTGGAAGCGATCGGACTTGCTGGTGAGGATGCGATCGAGCCTGATGCGAATGACGAAATCGACCAAATTTTCATCTTGTTCAGAAAACTCCCTCAATGGCGGCAATTAGCCGTCCTGGAACGTATGCAAGTGTTTCTTGACCACAGCCCAGAGCCAAGCTTTCACGGCGATCTCTCCGAGTTACCCGCAAGGGGTCGGTTCGAGTAATAAAAAAGCGATCGCCCCTCATCCCTCATCCCTCATCCCTCATCCCTTTATGAACTTCTTAGACATCAGCAACGCCGATCGACTCAGACGCTATCCCTCTGGTAAATGCCCTCTCTGTGGAGGGGATGACTTTACCGCATACCTCACAGTTGACGAGGGAGAAGTTGTCGAGCATGGAATGGAATGCACTGGCTGTACCGAACGATATCGAATCGAGCAGCCGATCGCCTGGATCGAGGGTGAGCGAGTTTATCGCCAATGAAAAAAGCGATCGCCTCCGAATAGCGATCGCCCTCAAAAAATCTGCCGAATACTTAATCAAACATTGACCATGATCCAAAACCTCTAAATCAAAAGCCTGTCTGTCAGATCCCCATCGTCCAGTCAGGCTTTAAATTTTTGCTTCTTGAAGCCCAACCATCAAACACGAATGCGTTGGGGCATTCTTCCGTGTGCTCACTGAAAAGCACCCAGTCAAGCAAATTCACAACAAACTTACCGGACAAGCAAATGGTAGCAGAATTCAAAAAGCCTAATAGAGCTAAAGACGCGGCTGAGTTTCTCTCTCAGCACCCCAACGCTGCGGCGATGTATGAGGACATGATCGCCCCAATGGGAAGAGTTGACGCTATCAATGAGGCACTCACCACCCGAAAAACCGATTTAGAGATCAATGCTGAGATCGAGTTTGAAGCCGATATTGCCAGGGCGATCGCCAAATCGAAATACCTCAAAAAGGATTTAGCCGCAATTGCTCGATGGACTGGCACCCCGATCGAAGAAATTGAGCGAATAGCCGAGCTTCTAGCCAGCGAGCGAGGGCTTGACCTGGAAGAATCGGAGTTCAGCACGATGATCGATCAAATCCGTCAGATCGAGTCAGTTTTAGACGACGGCTTTCGAGAATTCAAGCTTGAGAAACTTTCCCGGCGCTACAAACTCTCTAAAAGCGCCATGATGAACTGTTTCTACAAGGCACTCATCAATCAGGCTCCTTTCATCGCCTATGGAGTGGAAGATCTCGATCAACTCTGCCAGGTCGAGAAGGAATGGTTGGTCAGCGGCTGGATTCCAAAGGGCATTGTCCTACTGCTTCACGCGATGGGCGGCGTGGGCAAGTCGCTCATGATCTATGAGTTAATCGAGTGCATCGCCAAAGGTCAACCCTGGAATGGCTACCAGATTCCTCAAGGGCGCGTTCTCATCCTTCAGTCCGATGAACCCGTGGTCGTGACCCGTGAGCGGATGCAAATCAGGCAACTCACCAATCATCACCCCGTCGAGGTCGTACCCGGCTGGCAAGTCGAAAACATTGCCCGATTAGAGGCTTACCTCAAGAAATATCAGGAAGCAGGCGATCCGGTTAGCTTCTGCATGATCGACTCGGTGACCTCAATTAACCGCAACACCTTGATCAGCGAAAACGATACCGAATACGCCCGCTTCATGCTGCAACTCAACGATTTGGGCGATCGCTACGGCTGTACCTTCTGCGTGATCCACCATTCCAACTCAGAAGGCGAATCGAGAGGCACAAAAGCCCTTTACAACTCAGCTTCAGAGGTTTGGGGACTGCTGCTGACCGACGAGCGGAGCGGCGATCGCGTCCTTCGAGTCCAGAAGACCAGAATGGGACGGCCGCCAGGTCGCTACGTCTTCCGGTTTGATGAAGACCGATTCACCTTCGAGTATCTGGGCAAAGAAGGATCGGAGAACGAGGAAGAAACCATCCACACCGAAAAGCGGATCGAACTCTGGCTAAATGAAGACGATCGCCGAGGTGTTCGCTATGAGATTGAGGAGATGGCTCAATGTTTGAACATAAACAAAAACACAATCCGACGTGTCCTCAAAGAGATGTGGGCAAAAGGGATGGTAAGCAGGTGTCTAAAAGGACAAGGTAATACAATGTTGTATTACCTTGAAGTATGTCGATCGGTCGATCGAGGTCGATCGACTGCCGATCGACACGTCGATCGACACGAAAATGACGGTATATCAACAAAAACTGCTCCTGTCGATCGGTCGATCGACAAAAATGCGATTTCCAACACTGTCGAAAATGCCATTTTTGCCGATCGACCGATCGACACAGGCACTTTGCCCTTATCCAGCATGGAAAATCGTGTCGATCGACGTGTCGATCGCGTGTCGATCGATGGGTCGATCGAGTCGATCGACACGCCGCTAATTGACCATAGAAAAAAATCTATAGATCGAAACGACATCGTGGTTGCTGGTGGTCTTTCCGTATGGATGCGGTATGGAAGCGATCCGATAGACTCCGAAAAAGTACCCGCGCTCTACCAGGGGCAAAAATCGATACCCCTCACCGAATTTCCGCTAGATGTTCGGAGAGAACTGCTGCAACCGAGCCGAGTTTTGAAAGTGAAGGGCGATCGCGTCAGAGTCAGAGGGCAAGAGACGGGACGGAACAGTGTTTTCCTTCTGAAAGACTTAAATATCTTGAGCAAGGCAAATGGCAAAACGCAAGATTAAACTCATCCAGGGCGTTCAACTGGAATTACCCCTTACCCTTCATCCCTCATCCCTCATCCCTCAAAAACTGGAGAAGGATGAGGGTGATCGACTGGAGAAAAGCAAGGGGAGCCAAACAGAAGGAACCCTTTTCCTCTTTAGAAGGTATGGACGTTTGATAGCCCATAACAAGAACTGCCCTACGTGCCACAAATTTCTCAAAAAGGATGGAACCTGCACTTCTTGCCTTAAGAATTCTGGCTGACTGCTCCAGCCGCAGAAGTCCAACCGGAAAGCCTTGATTTTTCGTCGCCGTCGTCATCGATGCCGAACGAGAGAATCAGGGTTTCAATTCATCACCGATCGGTGATGTAGTCCTTTTTTAGTCCAACGCTATGGCTGACACGATCCAAACCTCTTTAGACGTTCTCATCGCAACTGTTCAGACGACTTCTCAGCAGTTACAAACAGCGATCCAAATCGTCGAATATCTATCTAAAGTTCAAATCCAAATGCAGTCCGACATTCAATCACTGCAAGCGGAAAATCATCGCATTCTGCAAATATTGAGCGATCGC
>NZ_JBJPHS010000102.1:0-20500 GCF_052939495.1 Phormidesmis sp. 146-12
ACTTTGAATCAGCATAATTTCTTTGAATGGAACTTTTTCTGGGTCAAAGTCCCCCAATTTTGGGGGATTTAGGGGGCTGAAGCCGATTGAAACGAAGCGAACCGCTCTCATCGAACCGACGTTTATTTATCGAACCGACGTTTATTTGAGGTGGTAGATCGCCGAGGAGTGTTTCAGCAAGTTTGAGAAAGCGATCTCTTCGAGTTACCCGCAAGGGGTCGGCGCGGTTGAGTTGCTCGGTGGCTTGGTCACTGCTGATAGCGTTCAGTTGTCCATAATCTCCTGCGTTTCGCAAGTCTTGCGCTTCTATCAAGCACGAGAAACTGAATAATCTGGATAGTGGTTGTCCAGGAGTAACTTCGCAGCAGAGAAACTTTGACGTGCTTTTAGCAAAAGCTCAAGCTGGTCGTCTGTCACAGCAGGATGCCCTCTTTGCGTATGTTCCGCAGGAGGGAGCCATTGCGAGTTTGGTAACGGTTTTCATCCATAAATAGACAACTGATCACTTCGTCATGTTGGAGTGAGAGATCTGCAACGATTTGCCCGGTTCGCAAGATTTCTTCACCTGGATTGACTGGAGCTTTCAGCACAGCTAAAACGTCGATATCGGAACCAAATTCTGCGTCGCCTCGTGCTTGAGAGCCATACAAAATGAGATGAAGGAGCCGATCGCCATGCACCATCTCAAACTGTGCCTTCAATTCTGCCAAAATTTTGCTGAGTTTTGGGTTGATGACGATCGTATTCATCGTTTCTCAAGCAGATTGCTACGGCTATTTTAATATTGCGTTGGTCAGGGAAAGAGATCGTTCCGCTTCAAAACAGAAATGTTGCTGTTTACAACACGGTAGCTTCGCTTCCCGGAGGGTGCGTTCTCGTTTCAAATCGGAATGTTGGTGTTCACAACACGATCGTTTCACTTCACAATGCGATCGTTCCATCTCAAAATTTGATTGTTTCACTTCACAACACGATCGTTTCGCTTCACAACACGATTGTTCTCGTTTCAAATAGGAATGCTTGACCTCAGAGTTTAATTGTTGTGGTTGAAAGGGCGATCGCGTGGCTTCCCGAAGAGTTCGCTTCGTTTTTGGAAGGAATCGCCCCCTGTTTGATCTATTTGTCTTCGTCTTTTTGCAGGGCAACCAGAATTTGAAAGCAGAGTTTTAGCAGAAAGATCAGAAAGCTAGCGCTCGGATTGAGCCAAAGGGCAAACCCAACCACGGCAAATTCGATCACTTTCAGCCATTTTTTCTTGTTGAGGTTCTGTTTTTGAAGCATGGTGAGGATTGGTTAACTCGATACATCCAATCTCTCAAGCTGATCTTTGAGTTCTTGATGGAGTATGGGCTTGACTTGTGCATAACTTGTGTGAGTTGTGTAAGATCGCTCACAAGCACCCAAATTTAGGCTCATGGAAAAGGCAAAACGATCGTGTCATGCGTCTCAGGAAGGACTTAAACAAATCCGACGAGAGTACAATGCTGCTGGCTTGACGCAAGAAGGTTTAGCTGAGACTGCTGGGGTGTCTCGAAGTACCGTTAGTTCCTTTTTTGCTGGCAGGGCTATTGATCGCAACAATTTCGTTGAGCTTTGCACTGCGCTGAATTTGAATTGGGAAGACGTGATCGAACGACCAACAGAACCAGAAGCAAGCAGCGCTGAAATTGATGCGATCGTTCAAGAAATCCGCGAGAAGATAAGACCGATCGTGCATGAAAAATGCAGCACGATGAAGGTTCTCGACATGATGCAAAAGATCGAGCTAACTGGAGAACACGGGATTTACACCAACGTCAATATTCTGGAGCGAGTCACAGGACGAGATCGGTTAGAGATTGCAGAGATTTTGCGGCGGTGTGGGGTTGAGGAGTTCGAGCGGTTTGGACTCAGCCAAGTCACTGAGAAACGAGTGCCAGGACTGGAAGCCGTAGAACAGCATCGCAAACTCATGGTGCTGGGCAAACCGGGTGCAGGAAAATCGACCTTTCTAAAATATTTGGCGATGCAGTGCATTGAAGGTAACTTTCAGGCAAACCGCATTCCCATTTTCATCACGCTCAAAGATTTTGCAGAAGCTAAAGATAAACCAACTCTAGCTACATACATTACTGACCAATACTTAGATCTAGACGTTAAAAAGGCTGCTCTACCGTTTAAACAGGGGAGAGCATTAGTTTTGCTGGATGGATTAGATGAGGTTAGAGAAGAGGATTATTCGAGGATACTAAGTGAAATTCGCGAATTCTCTGATGGCTATTACAAAAATAACTTTGTAATTACATGCCGAATTGCTGCTAAAGAGTACACGTTCGAGCGGTTTACTGAAGTCGAGGTGGCAGATTTTGACGAAGAACAAATTACTATCTTTGCTCAAAACTGGTTTCGACAGAGTGACCCAACGAGGGTAAAGCGTTTCATCCAAAAGCTAAAGGAGAATAGACCGATTCGAGAATTAGCCAGCAGTCCTTTATTACTGACGCTGCTATGTCTCGTATTTGGAGAGAATGCAGACTTTCCGGCAAATCGTTCTGAGCTTTACAAGGAAGGCTTAGATGTCTTGCTCAAAAAATGGGATGGCAAACGCAACATTCAACGAGATCAGCTTTACAAGAATCTCTCGATTAAGCGCAAAGAAGATTTGTTGAGCCAAATTGCGCTCAAAACATTTCAACGGAAGGAGTATTTCTTTAAGCAAAAAACGTTAGAGGCTTACATTTCTGACTTTATTCGGAATCTACCAAACGTGGACTCAGATCCAGAGATTTTACGAATGGATAGTGAAGCCGTATTGAAATCAATAGAAGCTCAACACGGACTGTTTGTAGAACGCGCAAAAAGCATCTATTCATTTTCTCACTTGACCTTTCAGGAGTATTTTGTATCTAAAGAAACTGTTGAAACTTCTACCTATGAGAATTTAGTACAACATCTCACAGAGAAGCGCTGGCGTGAGGTCTTTTTGCTCACTACAAGCATGATGCGGAATGCTGATGATCTGCTGAAACTGATGAAGCAAAAGACTAATAAGTTAGTTGCTTCGGATGAGACGATGCAAAACTTTTTGAGAGAAATTGATCAAAAGTCCATTTCAGCGAAACTCCCTTATAAGTTAGCTGGTGTTCGAGCTTTGTACTTCGCTCTTGATCTTGCCATTCCTCTCGATCTTGCGATTGCTCTCGACTTACCTCATGACTGCGCCCTTGAGCTTGTTTATAGTCATGAGCCTGCTCATTCGCGCAATCGTGAGCTTAATCGGTTACTTAACCTGGCACTCGATCTTACTTCTAATAGTACTCATACTTATTCTGAACTTCGCGAATCAGCCCGTAAAGTTGCTAGATTCCTCTATGTCGATGATCGTGATTTTGAAGACTTTATCTCCCACCCTGACAATTACCCCTATTATATCTCTGAGTCTAACCGCGAGATCATTGAGCGCTACAAAGCTGGCCACAATCGCGTCAACGCTTACGATAACCAGTATTATAATTCCATTGAAAATCGTACTCGTACTCTCATTGATATCTACACCAAGGTTTGTGAAGCCGCTCCTGGCTTAAAGACTGAGTTAAGACAGCTTAAAAAGCAGTTACCGAATACCTCATATCAATTTGAGTCGTATATAAATAATGAACAAACTTGGATTGAGTTACAGGACATTATAAATAGAACTATAAATGAACCTGGTAATAGCGAACATGAAGTACGGTTTAGCGATGAACAGAAGCAACTGCTACAGCAGTATTACGATGCCAACAAGCTGCTGATCGATTGTCTAAATAGTGATTGTTATGTCAGTCGAGACGTGCGGCAAGAAATTGAAGAGACGTTATTACTGCCAATCAGCGAAATCGAAGCGCGAAAAAATAGTAGGGAGTGAATCAATTGGCAGACATTATTGTGGTGATCCGAAACGAGCAAGGTGCGGGAATGTCTTCAATAGACGGAGAACTGGTGATTGTTCTACTCGCCTCAGAAGGCTCTGTTTTAGATCAACAGCCTGTCATGCTAAGGTCTGCGATCGCCATCTTCACAAATTTGCTCTCCGGTCAATACACTATTTTGGTACGACATCGTTCTCTCACCCCAACCGAAGCACGTCACGACATCGAAATACAAGGTAACGTCATGGCAGGTGTAAAGTTTGTATACTCTGAACTTAACCGCCAACTAATTAGAGTTGAAGTGCAGGAGGAAAGCCTAGATGTCTGAATCACACCGCTACGCGATCGACCCCGAATCTCTGCAAGGATGCCGCCTCAGAGTCCTGTTTCACGTCAAAGAATTGCAGCGAGAGCAAGACCCGATCGTTCGTGCCAACATCGCCCAATATCTCGCAGAAGCCTCCGCCACCCTCGCCCTTCTAGAAGCCGAAGCAGCCCGTCAAGTCAACCTCTGAAAACCCCGTTTTCTAACCAACAGCGATCGCTCTCTCAGTCGAGACGTGCGGCAAGAAATTGAAGATACACTGTTGTTACCGATGAGCGTGTTACCGATGAGCGAAATTGAGATGAGGAAGCAACGCGATGCAAAACATTAAAATCATCGTTGAAAAACATATTGATGGCTACGTTGCCTATCCTTTGGGTATTCAAGGCGTAGTCGTTGGCGAGGGCGACACCTACGAAGCAGCCCTAGCCGATGTCAAATCCGCTATCCGATTTCACATTGAGACCTTCGGTGAAGCAGTCCTTGAGCCAGAATCTTTCGTTCTAGAAGCCTTCGTCGCAGAAACAACCGTCTAATGCCCAAGTTTCCCAAAGACGCGCCCAAAGCCAGAGTCATCAAAGCGCTCAGAACTCTTGGTTTTGAAATCGTTCGTGAACGAGAACACATCTCAATGGTGCGCGAAAACGATGACGGAACTCAGACCCCCAGTTTCAACAAGCTGCCGAGCGGCTGAGTGGTCAGCGCAGACAAACCTTCTACCGAAGATTGAATTGCAGAAGCACGATCGAGTAGCGCACTGTTTCGAGTCGAGTTGAACATATCAGGTGGGTCACAAGATTGGGGGTTTGCATCTGTGATTAGTTATCAGAGATCGCGATCGTCGTTATGCAGATAAAGCGCTGCGATTTTAGCGATTCTCTAACTCACGACGCTGCACAGTTCTCACTTGAGAGAGGCGCGAGGCTCAAAAAAGATGAGTAGCATCAGGGTCAAACACCGGGAGAAGTCATGATCTCATCTGCTCCACCAATTTTCGCCACGCTGCTCACGGGATTGCTGATTGCGTTTGCCGTCCAATTATTGCTGACGAGTTTTGGGGTTGCGGCAGGTGTGACAGCGATCGGGTATCTTCCTGCAAAGCTTGATGAGGAGGAGCCAAAGTCTGATCAGCCTAAATCAAATGGGCATGTGATCGGATGGGCGATCGGGGCAGGAACGCTGCTTACGGTGAATGGGGTGTTGTTTATCGCTTGTTTTTTGGCGGTGAAGCTGAGTCTCTCTACCAGTCTGATTGTGGGAGCAATCCTGGGAATTGTGATTTGGGCGGCGTATCTTTTGATTTGGGTGTGGGTGAGTTCTCAGGCGGTTGGTTCTCTTTTGGGAGCCATTTTTGGGACACTGGCATCGGGTCTCCAAGGATTAATGACAACGGTAATGGAAGCAGTTTCAGGACGCAAAAAACAATCAATTACAGATACGCTTCGAGAACAAATTGCCGCTCAAGAATCAGCCCTGCGATCGCTACAGCAAGAAATCAGCAAAGAAATCAGCACGACGGACGACAAAACTCAAACAACGGTTGTCGAAACGCTGCAAAATTATTTACAAACGCTGCCGTCACCTCAATTAGACTTGCAAACGATTCGCAATGAGTTGGCTGAGATGATTCATCAATCTGACTTAAAAAGCGTTGCAGCAGGAATGCCTGTGGAGTTCGATCGCGCCTCTCTATCGGCTCTGATTCAGGATCAAACTGACTTGTCTCAGCGAGATGTCAATCAATTGCTCGACCAACTCGAATCGGTCTGGCAAGAGGGCGCTTCTCAAACTGCCCCCCAATCGCAACTACTTGATTTTTTGCAGTCTGCCCAGCCAGACGTTTTGACTCAACAATTAACAGACTGGTTGCCCAAACCGCAGGAACAAGAAACCGCTTCCAGTTCCCGACAAGGGGCCATGCAGTCTTTAGACCTCAAACAGTTAGCAAGAACCGTTTTGAGACGAGTGGATTTATCAGATTGGGATGTCAGCAAGATTTTGGGTCAGCTTCAATCCTTGACTGGGGAATCCTCCACACCCGTCAATTTGATTCAAGCCGATGTCGAAGATTATTTGCTCCATGCTTACCCGTGGCAACTGACGCGCAAAACAGTGCAGCAAGAATTTAAAGATGTCATTTATGACCCAGAGGCCGACCCCGCAGAAATCTCAAAACAACTGGCACCGTTGAATCCTGATTATTTGACGAAAGTGCTGCAAAAACGGGACGATCTGACACCCGCTAAATTGAGCAAGCTAGTCGATCGCCTCGAAGCCGTCCGTCAAACCGTTCTCACAGAGATTCAGATCAGTGAAGGCGAACGTGATCAAGAAATTGACACAGAAGCGACTAGTTTATGGAATAGATTTGAGAACTACATTAGTGATGTTAATGAAAAGCTAACGGCTAAAAATATTCAACGCCAAGTCAAACACTTTGTCAAAGACTGTCAGAGCGACTTAGCCGACCTCAAACCAGCTTTGCCAACCTTCGATCGCACCACCATTCAACAGCGATTAATCGATCGTCAAGACTTAAGCGAAAAGCGCATTCAACAACTTGTTCAACAGCTAGAAAAAGCCTGGAATCAGTTGAGCGAGTCTGAGCCAAACCCTGTCTATGCAGCCAGCAAAATTCATCGATCGACGGTTCCCATTCACCATCTGAGCAAGGCTCCAAGACGATTGGCATTACGAACAAAAACACTGGGCACAGAAACACCCAATCGAGGGTTTTCAGAAACGCTGTCAGATTATCTCAGCAACACCGATAAAGAAGAACTAACGCCAGAGAATATTCAACACGATCTACAACAGTTGTTATACAGTTCAAGATCAGGATTACAACACTTGAGCAACCCCTTGCGGGTAACTCGAAGAGATCACATCTCTCACCTCGATCGCACCGCACTGATTTCACTCCTCTCACAGCGATCGGATCTGACCGAAACAGAAGCCAACCAGATTGTCGAACAGGTCGAATCAAACCTGCAACACTTTACTCAACAGCTACAGCAAATCCAACAACAGATGCAAACGACGATCGCCAACACGGTCACTCAACTGCGCGATCGCCTGACATTTCTAGAACTGCCTGACCTGGACTACGATCGCATCAAGCAAGATGTTCAGTCATTACTGGGCGATCCTCAAGCGGGAATTGCCTCGATCAGTCATCGCCTCAGTGCAGTCAACCGCGACTCCATCCTGGAATTTCTTAAATCTCGCGATGATTTACCTGAGTCGATCGCTCACCGGATTGTCGATCAGATTGATTCCGTTCGTCTCAGCCTCTCACAACAAGCCCAACACCTTCAACAAGAAACTCAGCAGCGTCTTGAAGTACTCAAACAACAAGCACAGCATCAAGCAGAAGAAACGCGCAAAAAAGTCGCGACAGCCGCCTGGTGGCTATTTGGGATCGCCTTCACTTCGGCGATTACCTCTGCGATCGCGGGTGGGTTGGCGGTCAAACTTCTCTAGCTTCAAGACATCCCGCGAGAGGGTCTGAGCCAGCCTTGAGCCATTGTCCAATCGAGCATGAGACGAGCGATCGCAAACAACAACACACTCTCGATCGCCAAAACGACAAACGGCAGCAAAACGCCCCGACTCGCTACCCCAACATCAATCTGCGCCAATCCTCGCACCAGCCCAAACGCCAAAACAGCGCCCGACTTGAGATGAGAATTTTGGTCTTGGCGAATCACGTAGCGATAAGTGATGCCAAACAAAAAGCCAGCGATGATCGCGATCGCCCCACTTAACAGCGCATTCACCGAAACAGTCTGCAACTCCGCCAACGGCTCAACCCCGATCGCTCCTATAAATCGATTGATCAAGGTCATTAAAGTAAAGGCGATCGCAACCGACAGCGCCGAAAAAATGCCTGCCTTGACTGACTCAACTCGCTCCACCAAAGTCATATCAGATGATCCATTCATCTTTACAATTCTCAAACCCAGAGTAAAGCTACCACATCTTTGTTTTATGATGATGGTTAGCATCCTTTCGTAATGTTTTTGAGAGTGCCACTATGGATATTCTGACTTTAGGTTGGGTCGCGCTTTTGTCGGTGTTTACGTTCTCTATCTCAATGGTGATTTGGGGACGCAACGGCTTCTAAGTGCTGAGTTTTGAGTTTTGAGTTGATGATGGCTTAAAACTCAAGACCCACCGTTGAGATATTTTGGGAGAGATTGTGGAATCCACTGTTTTTAGCACACTTGTTTTAGTGGCTTTTGGGCTGTTGTTTGTGGTCACTGGCGGGATTGCTTACCTGACGCTGAGTGATTGGCGCGATCGTCGTCGTCAAGAAAAAGCAAGAGAACAAGAAAAACGCCGTTAGCTTCACTTCAGAGATTTACTTTAAATAACTAAAGGCTCCCGATCGCCAACCATTGGGAGTCTTCGTTTTATCCACTCACCTTGTCAGACTATTCGCGGATACTCATGCTGGGCATTGCTGAATCGTGGGATGAATTGCCCCAAAGCGGCGGGAACCCCAATGTTATGAAAGCTTCCTTCGCTACTGACATAGATGACTTTCACAACCTTTGAAGGGCGATCGAAATGCAAAAAAATTGCTGGGATTAAAACTAGAAGCTCAGAGCGATCGCGTTCTCAAAAAACGATCCATAAGTTCCAAATTTCAACCACAGCAACCAGATTTAATGACTTGCGAATTCGATAGAGGGATTCTTGATGAAGTCGATCGAATTCACGAAGCCAATCAAGCTTACAAATAAGGTTTGGCGCTACCAGAAATCTCACCCGTCGGAGAGCTGCTACCACCACCCGACAGTCCGGGGACTTCTTTCATAAAGCCAGCGTAAGCTTCCATGCCGTGTTCAGCAATGTCCAGTCCTTCAAACTCTTCTTCAGCCGTAACGCGGATACCCAGCGTTGATTTGAGTAAAATCCAGAAAATGCTGGAGAGCAAAACAGTGATGCCAGCCACAGAAATCGTACCCAAGAACTGCACCCACAGTTGATTGATGCCGCCACCATAAAACAAGCCTGCGGCTGGAGCCGGAGCCGCCCCAAACTCGCCCCCCTGACTAAATAGACCCAGAGCCAACGTGCCCCACACCCCATTGATCAGGTGAACCGAAACCGCACCCACTGGGTCGTCGATTTTTAACTTGTCAAAGAAGCCGACTGCAAAAACCACCAGCACGCCGCCGATCGCACCAATTACCGCCGCAGACCCCGCATTGATAAACGCGCAAGGAGCCGTAACAGCCACCAAACCCGCCAGCAATCCGTTGATCACCATCGAGAGGTCAGGCTTGCCCAAAACGACCCAGGCGGTGATCGTCGCAGCCAAAGCACCAAATGCCCCACCTGTGTTGGTGGTTAGCGCGATGTGAGCAATCAGAGAACCGTTGCCGACCCCCATCGTTGAACCAGGATTAAAGCCAAACCAGCCGAGCCACAAAATCAGTGACCCCAAGGTCGCAATACTCATGTTGTGAGCAGGCAGAGCATTTGTAGAGCCGTCAGAGTTGTATTTGCCAATTCTGGGCCCCAAGAAAGCCGCCCCCATCAGCGCAGCCCAACCGCCCACTGCGTGCACCACTGTCGAGCCAGCAAAATCATAGAAGCCTGCATCAGCCAGCCAGCCGCCGCCCCAGATCCAGTGACCCGTAATCGGGTAAGCAATTCCTACCAGCAGCAAACTAAAGATCAAAAAGTCAATAAATTTGATGCGTTCGGCAACTGCCCCAGAGACGATCGTCGCTGCTGTCCCGGCAAACACGAGTTGAAAGAAGAACTTGGCACCCAGCGGTACGCCTGTCCAATTTAAGGCTGAGAAAATCCCCTGGTAGGCATCTCCCATCGCCGGGCTGTTGTCAGCACCCGTGAGAAAAAAGCCGCCGCTCGTGCCCAAAAAGTTGTTGCCGTTGCTAAACATCAGTCCAAAGCCGATCGCCCAAAATGCGACGGTGGACAGAGCAAACACAATTAAGTTTTTTGCCAGCACGTTGACGGCATTTTTTTGGCGACACATGCCTGTCTCTAACATGCAGAAACCCGCATTCATAAAGAACACCAGCATTCCGGCGATCATCACCCACATGGTGTCGATGCCAATTTTGAGTTCTGCGGTGGCCTGGGAGACAGACTCGATCGTGGGCGGTGGCGTTTGGGCAATTCCAGCGTAGCCCCACAGCATCACAATGATCAGAGCAAGGGGAATGCAGGCTTGCCAAGAGGGGGTTAGCTGTTTGGCGTACCAATCGGGATTGAACCACTTGGAAGCGCGATCGAGTTTTCGCTTTTCAAGGGTTTTTTTGAGCGTTGAGCGATACATCATAACGGGACTTTGCTCGGTGAATAAACGACATCAATTTGGTAGGGCCTTCTCCTCAAGACAGGGGAGACGACAGTCCGAAATGGCTTTTCAGACCGCAGATTCAGTGTCTTGACATCATTTCTCTAAGAAGGCTTGCTCCACTGATTGCTGCGAGTAATGAAATGATTAAGGAATACTAGAAACTTCGGGGATTTGAGCACTGAGTTTTGTATCGTAGGATGCAATTCGTATAAAATTTTGAGAACTTTGGTCTCAATTCCATCCACACAATTCTTAAAGCTACTTAGTAAGTCCAAAACTAGGGCTAATCGGCTCTGCCCAACTTTGAGCCAAAATCTTCTGTAGGGAAGGCTAGGCAGGGAAGCGATCGCGCTAAAATAGTCCCATGAGCGAGAAGAATGAAAGCGTCAAAGTTGTCAGCGATAACCGTCAGGCCCGTTTCCAGTACGAGATTTTGGAGACCTATGAGGCTGGGATCGAGCTAGTTGGCACTGAGGTTAAATCGATTCGGGAAGGCAAGGTCAACCTGAGAGACGGCTTTGCCTTAGTCCGAGATGGCGAAGTGCTGCTGCTTAACGTTCATGTTTCTCCTCACCAAACTGCCAGTCAGTTTTTTAACCACGATCCGCGTCGGACTCGCAAACTGCTGCTGCATCGCAAAGAGATTCGCAAACTGGTCGGACAGGTCGAACAGCAAGGTTTAACACTGGTGCCGCTCAAGATGTACTTTAAACGCGGCTGGGTCAAAATCGTTTTGGGGCTTGCTAAAGGTAAAAAGCTGCACGACAAGCGAGAAAGCGTCAAACGTCGCGACGACCAGCGAGACATGCAGCGAGCGATGAAAAACGGCTAAAGCAACCTCTCGATAAAGTTTTTTCACGCCGCTACTAGGTGCTTCTGCTCCCCAAGCTGCCGATTCTGGTGGACTTCAGGATAAGCGTTGTGACATACTCCCGACTCTGACGCTGACGCATACAGAGCGGGCTTCTCAGTGACTCCTGCTATTGCATCGGACGTTACCTGAGCTTTATTTTGAGTCCACGGAATGCCCTACCGCAGACTTTGAACAAGTACCGAAAGTATGTTCTTCTTACTCAGTCCTCTACGGAGGGAAACCCTCCTACAAGGCTGAGCGCAACCCCTGTACTGTCAAAGTTTTACGCATCCACAGAAACGCGAATTCGCGCATTACTGGATGCAACCCCATACTTTGAGTTGTCGTGGTTCAGATTGCAGGGCGGCGATTAGCTCAAACCCTTGTTCTGACTATATCACACTCGTTTGCAGCGTGGGAGATTGGCGTTTCCTCATCGCTGCTAATCAGAGCCTCAACTGCGTTTTGTCATCTTGCAAAGCAGCAATTCGTCAACGCTCTGGCTTTCATCCCGACGCTCACCTGGGTACGGGTAGAGCGCGGGGCTTCCCGCCGACTTGCTAACTCAAAGTTCTTAATTGATGCAGGATTTTGGGACGTTTCTGAAGTGTAACTCGATCGCAATCATTGTGGTAATCATGTCGATCGCCATCCCTTTTCACCAGAGCAAAATTACTTTTAGTAATCGCCCAGCCAACCCAATAGAAATCGCAGCAATCAATCATTCCCTTGTTGCTCAAGTTTGTTGCTCAAGTTTGCTGCCTGGGAACGCTACGACTACTGACACAGACGATCGCACTTCCCCAATAGCACCGTCTGCACTCGCATCTATTCGTTTATGCTAAATCAGGTTCTTGGCGGGCGTTATAACCTCTTGCGTCACTTGGGAGGCGGCGGCTTTGGGCAGACCTATCTTGCAGCAGATCGGCATCTACCCGGTAACCCTCAATGTGTGGTCAAACAACTCAAACCCAAAGTGAGTGTGGACGCTTGGCAAACCGCAAGGCGACTCTTTAATACAGAGGCAGAGGTGCTGTACGTCTTGGGCAATCACGACCAGATCCCCAGATTATTTGCTCACTTTGAGGAAAATCAGGAATTTTATCTGGTTCAGGAGTTTGTCGAAGGAACGGTTTTGAGCCAAGAATTTAAGCAGGGGAAGGCTCTGTCAGAAACCGAAGTCGTTGAACTGCTGCAAGAAATTCTCACGGTGTTGGAGTTTGTCCATCAGCAGCAGGTGATTCACCGAGACATCAAGCCCTCTAATCTGATTCGTCGTGGGTCAGACGGGAAGGTGATTTTGATTGACTTTGGGGCGGTCAAACAGATTGAGATTGCTCAAGAAGGAGAAACAGGAACGATCGCCGTCGGGTCTTCTGGCTACATGCCCAACGAACAGCTTGCCGGAAAACCCAGTTTTAGCAGCGACATTTACGCCGTGGGCATGATTGGCATTCAGGCGTTGACGGGCGTTTCTCCTAGAAAGCTGCGCGAAGATCCCAAAACGAGTGAAATTCTCTGGCGCGAAGGGGTCGAAGTCAGTTTAGAACTTGCCGACATATTGGATGTGATGGTGCGCTACGATTTTCGCCAACGCTACCAAACTGCCGCCGAAGCGCTGTCTGCCCTCAAAGAACTCAACAGTGGCTTCATCAATCTGATCGTGCCACCGGGAGCCAAAGCGCCGATCGACGAGGTGTATTCAGCGTGGTTAGAGCGCGGCGACGAATTATTTCAGATCCAGCGATATCGAGAAGCGATCGCCGCCTACGAGAAAGTGATTTTGGCGAATCCTGATGATTATGTCGCCTGGTTTAAGCGGGGTATCACGTTAGAAAATTTGCGGCAGTTTGAGGAGGCGTTGGACGCTTACGATCGGGTGGTTGCCCTTCAGCCCGATGATTATTTGGCGTGGTTTAAGCGAGGGACAGTCTGTGAAAATTTGTGTCGATTTGAGTCAGCGCTGACTTGTTACGAAAAAGTAGTGCAGCTTCAGCCGGGAAATTATTGGGCGTGGCACGATCGCGGCAAGATATTAGAAAATCTGCATCGATTTGAAGAAGCGGTAGAGGCGTACGATCGAGCCGTTCAGGTCAAGCCCAATTTTCAACTGGCGGTCGAGAGTCGCAAACGGTTGCTTAGTCAATTAAAACAGGTGGATGCGCTCTACGATTTGCAGCATTATGACGAAGCGATCGCGTCCTGTGATCGAGCGATTCAGCAAAATCCTAATGACGGGCTGGCATGGTTGATGCGCGGCATGGCGCTAGAAAATCAGCAGAATTATGAACAGGCGATTATCGCTTACGATCGCGTCGTCCAGATTCAGCCAGATGATGCGCTGGCGTGGTTTAAACGAGGAGCCGTTCTGCAAAATTTGCGGCGCTATCCAGAGGCACTGACTTGTTATGACCAGGTGGTTGAGTTTCAGTCTGACCACTATTGGGCGTGGCACGATCGCGGCAAAGTTTTAGAAGCCCTCCAGCAGTTTGAGGAGGCGATGCAGTCTTACGATCGGGCGATTCAGATCAAACCTGATTTGCAGGCAGCGATCGACGGTCGGCAACGAGTTCTAGCCGTCCTGCAAGGCAATTCACCTTGGGAGGAAAATTCTACCGTTTTGCCGACTACGAAACCGGAGATTCAAGCTTCTGATGACTACGGAACCTGGTTTCAAAAGGGGCAAGTTTTAGAGAAGCTGCATCACTATACGGAGGCGGTGATGGCTTACAACAAAGCAATGCAGCTTAATCCCCATGATCCAGAAGTGCTGCGCTGGCGAGGAAATGTGTTGTTTTCGCTCAAACGATATGAGGAAGCGATCGGCTCCTACGACAAAGCGATCCAGCTTCAACCCAGCAATCCGCATCTGTGGCGCTGTCTGGCCAGTTCTCTGATCAAATTAAAGCGATATCAAGAAGCTGCCGTCTGTTTTGACAAAGCGGTTCAGCTTCAGCCTCACAGTCATAGCACCTGGTATTGGCGAGGTCGAGTTTTGAGTGAAATGAAGCGATATTCAGAAGCGCTGCGCTCTTACGATCGTGCCCTTGAGCAAAATCCTGACTTCCAGCCCGCAATGCGCGATCGAGAAAAATTACAAGCGACTCTAGCGGTCAAGCGTGTGAATTAACGCCAGTTGGATGAAATCTTTCACTGCGGTTGGCAATTTGGGCAGTCTCCTAAATCCCCCACGAGTGAGGGACTTTGAACCAGAATTCTTCTAACGTGAATTCGATGATCATCCTTCGCTACGGTTACCAATCCGGGCAGCCCCCTAAATCCCCCAAAAATGGGGGACTTTGAACGAGAAATATTGTCTCAAAGTCCTCCAAAAGTGGCAGCTTGGGGCAGAAGCGCTGAACAACGAAGCGAGAAAACTCCATCGAATTCACCCTCTCTTAAAGTTCCCCAGAATTGGCAGCTTGGGAGGCAGAAGTCCCCAACAACGAAGTGAGAAAACTTTATGGAACTGACCCCGCTCAAAAGCTCGTACTAACTTATCTAGTACGCAACAACTAGATCGCTGACTGTAACGATAGAATCATAAAGGACTATTTCATCGTGTCCCTCAATGCCAAAGCGTGTCAGCAAATCTCAAAGCCCTGAGCTAAGTTTGAATTCTGATTTGGAGAGCCTGATCCAAACCTCAAAAACCCCTTCCCTCAACACCATTCGGATTCGAGGGGCACGACAACACAACCTCAAAAATATTGACTTAGAACTGCCGCGCGATCGCTTGATCGTTTTCACAGGCGTTTCGGGATCAGGAAAATCTTCGCTGGCGTTTGACACGATTTTTGCAGAAGGGCAACGGCGCTATGTCGAATCGCTCAGTGCTTACGCAAGACAATTTTTGGGGCAGGTCGATAAACCGGATGTCGATGCGATCGAAGGTCTCAGTCCCGCCATTTCGATCGATCAAAAGTCCACGTCTCACAATCCCCGCTCCACCGTCGGCACCGTCACCGAAATCTACGACTACATGCGGCTGCTCTATGGACGGGCCGGAGAGCCACACTGTCCCCATTGCGATCGCTCCATCGCGCCTCAGACGGTTGATCAGATGGTCGATCGCATTATGGAATTGGACGATCGGACTCGCTTTCAAGTGTTGGCTCCCGTGGTGCGCGGCAAAAAAGGGACGCATCGCAAACTGATTTCTAGCCTCAGTGCCGAAGGGTTTGTGCGGGTGAAAATTGACGGCGAAGTGCGCGAACTCAGCGACTCGATCGAACTCGACAAAAATCAGTATCACACCATTGAAATTGTGGTCGATCGTCTGGTCAAAAAAGAAAACATTCAGGAGCGTCTGACCGATTCTCTCACCACTTGTCTGCGTCATTCGGGAGGAATTGCTGTCATCGACGTGTTGCCTGCCGAAACCAACAATGTAGTCGCCCTTCCTCAAAACACCGCCAAAGCCGCCGAAAAAACCGGAACCTACGGAACAGAAACCGCCCCCGAAGCCCCTCCCGAACTCGTTTTCTCTGAAAATTTTGCCTGTCCCCAACACGGCGCAGTCATGGAAGAACTGTCTCCCCGACTCTTCTCCTTTAACTCGCCCTATGGAGCCTGTCCCAACTGTCACGGACTGGGTAGCCATCGCACCTTCTCACCCGAACTGGTGGTGCCCAATCCCAAATTGCCTGTGTATGCGGCGATCGCGCCCTGGTCGGACAAAGACAACACCTATTACCTGTCGCTGATTTGCAGCGTTGCCGAAGCCTACAAATTCGACATTCAGACCCCCTGGGAAAACCTCACCGCCGAACAGCAACACGTTCTCTTACACGGCTCCAAAGATCCGATCTGGATTGAGGCAGACTCTCGGTATCGCGAAGGCAAGGGCTACCATCGACGCTATGAAGGGGCCATTCCCCTGCTCGATCGCCAGTATCAAGAAAGCACGTCTGACCTCTACAAACAAAAGCTAGAACAGTATTTAGTCGATCAAGCCTGCGAAGTCTGCGACGGCAAACGACTCAAACCAGAATCTCTCGCCGTGCGGTTGGGACAATACCGAATCAGCGATCTCACCAGCGTCTCAATCCGAGAATGTCTGGATCGGGTGAATGGACTGAAACTGAGCGATCGTCAGGCGCAAATCGGCGATCTGGTGCTGCGAGAAATCAAGGCGCGTCTGCAATTTCTACTGGATGTGGGATTGGATTATTTGACGCTCGATCGTACCGCGATGACGCTTTCGGGCGGCGAGGCCCAGCGCATTCGGTTGGCGACTCAAATCGGGGCAGGTCTGACGGGAGTGCTATATGTTCTCGACGAACCCAGCATCGGACTCCACCAGCGCGACAACGCCCGTCTACTCAACACCCTGACCAAACTGCGGGATCTCGGCAATACGCTGATCGTCGTTGAACACGATGAAGAAACCATTCGAGCGGCGGATTATGTCGTCGATATTGGGCCGGGAGCAGGCGTGCATGGCGGAAAGATTGTCTCTCAGGGCAGTCTGCAAGAGATGTTGGATGCTCCAGACTCCCTCACAGGGGCGTATTTATCAGGTCGGCGCGTCATTCATACCCCTAGCGAGCGGCGAGAAGGCAACGGTCGATCGCTGCAAATTCGTAATGCCCGCCGCAATAATCTGCAAAACATTGATGTCGATATTCCGCTGGGTAAGTTGGTCTGTATTACAGGGGTTTCGGGATCGGGCAAATCGACCCTGGTGAATGAACTCCTGTTTCCGGCGATTCAGCACAATTTTGGGCAAAAGATTCCTCAACCCAAAGAGATGCAGCCCGTGATTGGTTTGAATGCACTGGACAAAGCGATCGTCATTGATCAGTCTCCGATCGGTCGCACGCCTCGCTCCAATCCGGCCACTTACACTGGAGTGTTTGACTACATTCGCGATGTTTTTTGCGAAACGATCGAAGCCAAAGCCAGAGGCTACAAACCGGGACAGTTCTCGTTTAACGTCAAAGGCGGCCGCTGTGAAGCCTGTAGTGGGCAAGGCGTAAACGTAATCGAGATGAACTTCTTACCCGATGTCTATGTGCAGTGTGAAGTCTGTAAAGGCGCACGATACAACCGAGAAACCTTGCAGGTAAAATTTAAGGGAAAGTCGATCGCCGATGTCTTAAGCATGACCGTTGAAGAAGCGTCAGAATTCTTCAAAAACATTCCTCAAGCCTCGACTCGACTGCAAACGCTGGCCGATGTCGGTTTGGGATACATGCGGCTCGGTCAAACTGCCCCCACTCTGTCGGGTGGAGAAGCCCAGCGCGTCAAACTCGCCACCGAACTGTCTCGTCGAGCCACAGGCAAAACCCTCTATCTGATCGACGAACCCACGACAGGACTGTCTTTTTACGACGTTCACAAACTGCTTGATGTGGTTCAACGCCTTGCTGACAAGGGCAATTCCGTTCTAGTGATCGAGCATAATTTGGATGTGATTCGTTGCTCCGACTGGGTGATTGATCTGGGGCCAGAAGGAGGCGATCGTGGCGGCGAAATTGTGGCGATCGGTACGCCCGAAGAAGTCGCCCAAAACCCGCTTTCTTATACCGGGTACTATCTCAAGCAGGTGTTAGAGCAATACCCCTCGATCGCAGTTACAACTTGAGGCGGGGTAACTGATGGGGAAAATGTCTAAAGCAGGTTGAAGCAGTATCCAATCATGAGTTAGAGGATATGAAAAGAAAAGGATTTGGGCAATCTCAACCATCGATGCGGAATGCAAAGAAGTTTATGCAAGCGTTTATAGAGCGCATGGTTGAGACTCAGGGAGATCAGACCCAAATTCATCAATTTTTCGAGTCTAACAAAGCAAAGTTGGATGAGGCACTGTTAGAAGCGTTGCCCCTTGTATTCAAAACATTGACAACAGAGAAGTTGCTGGAATCTCGGAAAAACATTGCCCAATTTTTTCGGGCTTTTGGTGATTTGATTCAGGGCTTTCCTTTGGGCGATCGACTACTAAACCTAGAGTTAAGCATTACAGCTTATCAACTTACGCTAAAAGTTTATACTCGTGAGGCATTCCCGGAAAATTGGGCAGGGACGCAAAACAATCTGGGCAATGCTTACAGTAATCGCATTCGAGGGGATCGGACAGAGAATCTAGAACAGTCGATTACGGCTTTCGAGTTAGCTTTACAGGTTTACACCCGTGAGGCATTCCCGGAAAATTGGGCAGGGACGCAAAACAATCTGGGCAATGCTTACAGTAATCGCATTCGAGGGGATCGGACAGAGAATCTAGAACAGTCGATCACGGCTTACGAGTTAGCTTTACAGGTTTACACCCGTGAGGCATTCCCGGAAAATTGGGCGCAGACGCAGCATAATCTGGCAAACGCCTACAGCGATCGTGTTCGCGGAGAACAAACTGACAATCTAGAGCAGGCGATCTCAATCTACAAACAAGCTGCCCAAGTCTTCACGCGTGAGGCATCTCCACACAAGTGGGCAGAAAACCAGGGACATCTGGCAGAGGCTTTGATGAAACGGTCTTCATTGACAAACAACACCAGCGATCTAGATACCGCTGTTGCTTTACTTCAAGAATCATTAGGAGTTTCAGCCCCTGGCAGTCCTGATTTTATTGACTCCCAGTATCGATTGGGGAGTGTCCTTTCCCGTCGCTACGAACACAGCCAAAATTCCAGCGATCTAGAGCAGGCACTGCAAGCTTATAAGACCGCCTTAGATGCGATTAGTCCCGAACATTACGACAGAAAACAGATTTGGCAGGCTCTACCCACCACTCAATCCATTTTGGGCAGTCGTCTGGTGCGTGAAGGCAAATGGCAAGAAGGACTCCAGCTTTTGCTCAACAGCGTCCGGCAACTCAGCACCGGAGACGATCCTCTAGCTCACGCTAACGCTCTATTCCAAACCGGACGCGCCCACGAAATCCTCGCCGATTGGGATAATGCTCGTCTTTACTATCGAGATGCTCTCCGTCTCTACGACCACCTCAAAAATGAACTAGGCATCGCCAAAAGCCGCGCCGGACTGGGGAGTGTCCTCGTGTCGCAAGGATATTTAAAAAAAGGTCTCGCGGAACTCGATAAAGCGCGTGAAAGCTATCATCAATTGCAGCAGCCCGACAGAGCGGCGGAGGTGGATAATCTCTATCAAGCTGCACAACGAGCGATAGAACGGCAAACTGCTGAGGTGACTGTATGACCACTGCCGACGATATTTTTGATCAGTCATCTAGCAACATTCAGCGCTTAGGACTGAAGGAAATTCCCTTTACCGAAAGCCCCACCGACCTGCGAAGCGAAACCTTGCAGCGCATCTTCACAGGGCGACAAAACGAACTGCGTCAGATATTTAATCTGTTCCAAAGTCGTGAACGTCGCCGAATCCTCGTCTATGGTCGGCTGGGCATTGGCAAAAGTGCCTTTTTGCTAGAAGTATTGTCGGTCTTGCGTCGAAAGCGTCCAAAGATGTTGACGACCTACATCTCCCTCCCCGCAAACCTAGACCTGGCAACCACCGCCCTCATTGCCCTAGCGCGAGAAATGTCAGACGACGATTGGGCACAGCGTCAGCTTTACCAAATGGGCATTCCCACTGATAGGTTATTGAAGGAACGTACTTCTGAAATCAGCGCCAGTATGGGTCTTGGCGCTAAGACTGGTGAAAAAGACCTGCCAATCACCAAACCGCAATATCCTACCGTTAGTCTAGACACCCTGCTAGAACGCGCACAAGAAAAATATCCTCAAGGCGTTCTGATTGCCATTGATGACCTCGATAAGCAAAACCCCAGCACGGTACGCCAACTGATGCACGATGCACAAGGGATGTTAAAAGGACGAGCTTGGTTCATGCTCACAGGACACCCAATGGGCATGACCGGAGATTTGCTAACCAGCGAACGCGGCTTGTTTGACATGCAACTCAAGCTAGAAGAACTGGATCTGCCCACGACTTACCAAATGCTGATCAACTACCTCAGCAGCGCTCGGATTGACAACAACTGCATTGATCCAAAAGACCCACGTTGTGTTCTGCCCTTCCTCCCAGAGACGGCGAAGCGCTTTTGTGAAGTTTCTCTCGGTAAGGGCCTATCCGAAAACCATAAAATCTGTGAGATGATGAAGGCAAGCGAGTTT
>NZ_JBJPHS010000103.1:0-20225 GCF_052939495.1 Phormidesmis sp. 146-12
TATTTCTCGTTCAAAGTCCCTCACTTGTGGGGGATTTAGGGGGCTGAAGCCGATCGAAACGAAGCGAGTTACTCTCATCGAACTGACGTTACGTTAAAGATTGTGAACTAAATAAAATCGTTATCTATACCACCGCCAACGCTTCAAATCGCTGCGTTTCTAGTCTTCGGGGTTATTAAATTTATAGTCCTAACCTGTAGGCGGTAAATCAATCAGCGATCGTTCTTCCTCAAAACTGCCCAGTCCCCTGCACAATATGCTTCATCGTCGTCAGCGTCTCCAGTCCAATCAAGCCCCGGCGGTGACCTTTTTGGTTAGACATGCCTAGAAAAATTGCGTCACCTCGTTTGGGGTTGCGGTAAAAACGCGGGGAAGCGTTGATGTAGGTGGAAGCACTGTTGACCCCCAGGGCAAATTGGCGGCTCTCTTGATAGGATTCTGTCGCTAGACAATCGGCATGACCGCTACTGTGATGATTGACCCAATCGATCGCGCCCTCCAGATTATCCACAACTTTGAAAGCAACGACGCGATCGAGATAGGCCTGATTCCATTCAGTCTCTTCTGTGGGGATCAGTTCTGGAAAGTCGCTGACCAACTGAGCATCGCCGCGTACCTCAAATCCCTTTTCTCGCAGACTACTCCACAGCATGGTCAGAGAAGAAGGATTTTGTTGTCGATGGATTAAGACTTTCTCGATCGCATTCACCGGATCAGGCTCACTCATGTGACTATCCAAAATCATCCAGCGTGCCGATTCGAGGCTGCCAGAGGGCGACCAATAGAGATAACAATTGCCCATCGCCGACTTTAATACAGGCGCTGCCGACTGCCGAACCACTTGCTGCACCAGACTTGGCCGACCATAGGGGATCACTAGATTCAAATAGCGATCGTGGATCACCAAATCCCGAATCGAAGACCCCTGATCCGCCGGGAGGGGTTGTAAACAACCGATTGGAAGTTCTGCATCTTCGATCGCTTCTTGCAAGGCTTGAGCAATCACCGCGTTGGAATGACTCGCCTCACTGCCGCCTTTAAGAATCAGACTATTCCCTGTTTTGACACAGAGACCTGCGGCGATCGCGCCCAATTCGGGAAACGCCTCATAGACTAGGGCAATCACCCCCAAAGGCATCATTTGCGAATAGGTCTGGCACTGATCCACCTGAAAGTTTGCGGTCATGACGCGACCGATCGGATCAGGCAACTCGCTCAGATGTTGCAAAATCTGGACGGTGTTTTGAATCCGCTCTGGGGTCAGTTTGAGCCACTCCAGCAACAACTCAGGGACGGCCATTTCTCGACTCATCTCTAGGTCGATCGTATTGGACTCCAAAATTTCGTCCTGATGCCGCTTGAGCGCCTGCGCCATAATCTGAACCGCCCGACTGCGAACGGTTCCCTTGATAGTCGCGAGTTGTAGAGAAGCTCGGTGGGCGTTTTGGATAGCAGCGGTCGGGTCTAAAACAGTCCCCAAAGAGTCATTAGTCATGGGTCAACGCCGATAAGCCAGCCAGACCATGAGCGCGGGCAAGACTGCCAACAACAGCGCCACGATCGCCCAGAGAATGATATTCACGTTGGAGGAGCTTCGCAGCGCCACAGGTAGCCCAATACTCAGCAGCACCAGCACAATTCCTAACGCTAGAGGCAGATAGCTATCGCCTAGACCGGGGTGCACCACATTCCACTGATGCCCTGTCCAGCGCCACGAGCGTTTGTAGGGATAGCTCGTAGACAACTGCTCGATAACGTATCCGCCTTCTTCAACGACAAAGATCTGTTGACAGCGACTACACCCAAAGGCTTCGGTGAGCGTAATCGGGGTCAAACGTCCGCGCCGTCGGCAGGGGCAGGGGTAGTCGATATTGAGTTCGATCTTGTGGGCTTTTTGAGGTTGCACAAGCGGCACTAGAACAGGATTTTCTTAAATTATCGTCAAATCAGTTGGGCAGACGTGAAATCCAGGCGAGAAATTCACTATGCGACTTGAGAACCACCGCTTGAGAATGGGTAATTCTCCTGATTGAGAAACTTGATAGCTCATTGTAGGGGGCACCACGATCGAAATTCTATCACTCTCCACTCAAACACAGCCCCCCCGATTTTGGTGAGATTTTAATCAAAAGCTGCACAAAAAAGGTTCCATTCTATATTTTGGCGGCTGCACTCTCCCAGTTTGGATCGCTTACCGTCTTGATCCTGTTTGTTCTTTAAATTCTGGGGAACTTTATACTCAACCTCCTGTTAGGTAAAAAATTTAACAAGAAGTTCAGGGTTTGTACCAGTTAAGCCTGAAACTAATTGGTCTACCAAGAAGATTTTGTTTAAGTTTGCCCACCAGGTTGGTTCAGTTCACCCGCCTCTAGTCAAACGTGGACTATGTGAGGCGATCGGTTTAAGGCAGTCACTTCATGAAACACATTCTAATCGTCTTATCTGAGTGGGGATACTGGGGCGAAGAGCTAATTGGCCCCCTCGAAACCTTCGATCGCGCAGGCTACGAAGTCACCTTTGCAACGCCTAAAGGCAAGCGTCCGGTTGCCCTGCCTCCTAGCATGGATCCTCACTACATTGACCCACCTCTGGGGCGCTCTGTCACCTCTCCCCAGGTTGCTGAAAAGGTGCGCTATATTGACCAGTCACCTCGCTTGAGCAATCCGCTAAATTTGTCTGAGTTGATGCCGGAGATGCCTTATTTTAGTTCTCCGAGCCTGATTCGGGATCTCGAAGCGTACTATTCGGCGATCGACAAAGCGCGTGTCAATGTGCTGTATCAATATGATGCGCTGCTGATCGTGGGAGGCAGTGGCCCGATCGTTGACCTGGCTAACAATCAACGCATTCACGATCTCATTCTCAGCTTTGTCAAAATGGGCAGACCTGTAGGCGCAGAATGTTATGGGGTGGCGTGTCTAGCGTTTGCACGAGAACTCGAAGATCGCAAGAGTATTCTCTGGGGCAAGCATGTCACCGGACACTGCAAAGAATATGACTACCACGACGGCACGGGCTTTATGGGCACCGACTTTAACATGGGGCCGCCTCCCTATCCGCTGGAGTACATTTTGCGCGACGCGACCGGGCCAGATGGGGCATACATCGGCAATTTTGGTAAAGAAACGTCGGTAATTGTGGACTATCCATTTATTACGGGTCGATCGACTCCCGATTCTTACCTCACTGGCGAAAAAATGGTGGAAGTTCTAGAAAAAGGTCTGACTCGCTACGGCTGGTAGATCTCTGATAGACCCTTCTATTCATACTTTCATTCAATCCAAGCTCAATTTTTAAGAGGAAGACGATGGCTTTTAGCGCAACCCTGGAAACGACCAATGACATTGCCAAAATTACCTTATCTGGCGATCTAGATGCTAGTTCCGCAGGAATTTTTAAGGCAGAAATCGAGAAGGCAGGCAGGCAGCCCATCAAGCATCTTGTTCTATTGATGCAAGATTTGGAATATATCGCCAGCGCAGGGCTGCGGGTGCTAATTTTCGCAAAACAGAAAATGGGAGCCAAAGCTGATATTTATGTGGTTGGCGCTCAAGAAATGGTGTTGGACACGCTCGAAAAAACAGGTTTTGACCAGAGCGTTATTGTCACTGATACCTATGAAATAGCTGCCTGAGTAACGGGATTTTTGTAGTAGGGAGTGGGGAGAGAACGCACGTTTCCCGACTCCCTTTTGTTTAAGTGATTTTAAGTGATTTGAGGTAGGTGGATGATGCAAATAAATGAGCGAATTGAGTCTCCAGATCTGCAATCTTTGACAGTGCCGGGGGTGTTAGATTCTCTAGACGACATTGCTAAATTTGTCGTTGCGGCCACACAAGCGGCAGGTTTGGACAAGAAGGCAGCCTATCGATTTCGGCTGGCCGTGGATGAGATTGCCACCAACATTATTATTCATGGCTACGAAGAAACGGGTCATCAAGGCGATATTCATTTTCAAGTCAATTTGACTCCAGAAATGCTGACGTTGGCGATCGAAGACACGGCCACTTCTTACAATCCCAATCAACAGGATCTGCCGGACGCAGAAGACCTCAACGAACCGCTAGAAAGCCGCAAAATCGGAGGGTTGGGCGTTTATCTGGCGATTCAAGGAGTCGATAAGTTTATGTACGAACGGACTGGCGATCGCAATCGCAATATTTTTGTCGTCAATCGTTCTATGGCTAACGAAGCATGAAAACCATTGAATCAGAAGAACTACAGCTACTACGTCAGGAAATTGCGTCTCTCAAAACAGAGCGATCGGCCGCAGAAGCGCTGAGAACCTTGCTCGAAAAACTGGTCTCCATGGCCCGCACTCCAGCCAAAGAAGAAGTTCTCAAAGAAACGCTACAAGAAACGCTAGATATCTCCAGACGGCTCACCGATGCCGAACGGGGCAGTTTATTTCTTTTAGACAATGATGGCGTGGTGATCGAGAGCATTCTGACTCAGCAGGATATGACGGGAGAGGTGCGATCGCGGCTCATCGGGCGCGTGTTGGACAAAGGACTCGCAGGTTGGGTGAGCCGTCACAAAACCTTGGGCTTGATTGTCGATACCGAAACAGACGATCGCTGGTTAGAGCTGCCCAATCAACCTTATATCGTACGATCGGCGCTAGCGGTTCCCATTCTCAAAGGCGACGAACTGTTGGGCATTTTGACGCTGCTGCACTGTGAGCCTGAGCAATTTAGTCCAGAAATCGCTAATTTGATGCAAATCACAGCCGATCAGATTGCCCTAGTACTGGAGAATGCTCGACTCTATGGAGTGCTAGAAGACTCCTATGACTCGCTCGATCGCGCCAAACAAGAAATCGAACTCTACTCCAGAGCGCTGGACGAAGAACTCGAAAAAGGTCGGCAAATTCAATTAGATTTTCTGCCCAATGAGATTCCTCAGTTGCCCAATTGGGAGATTGCAGCGTGTTTTTATCCAGCGCGTCAAGTTGCAGGAGACTTCTATGATGCGTTCACGCTGCCAGGAAATTATTTGGGATTAGTAATCGCAGATGTATGTGATAAAGGAGTCGGCGCAGCGTTGTTTATGGCGTTGTTTCGCAGTCTAATTCGCGTATTTTCTGGACAACTACACGAAGATGATCCCGATCGCACCTTGGAAGCCGTTTCGCTCACCAACGATTACGTCGCTCAAGAACACAGCAATATGAATATGTTTGCGACGCTGTTCTTTGGTCTGTTGAACCCTGAAACTGGGCAGTTGACCTATGTGAATGGAGGACACGAACCGCTTTATATTGTCGATCGCACAGGGGTACGAGAAACTTTAAAGCATACTGGCCCCGCTGTGGGAATGTTGCCCAAAATGAAGTTTAAGGTGCAGCAAGTCTACTTAAAACCAGGCGACATTTTGATTGGCTACACGGATGGCGTGACAGAGGCGCATTGCCCCCAGGGTAAGCTGTTTGGCAACGATCGTCTCTTACATTGTCTTCAAAAACCCGCTCCATCGGCCGCTGCCTTATTAGAGCAGGTCAAAGTTGATTTGTTTGCCCACATGGACAACGCCACTCAGTTTGATGACATCACGATTTTGGCGATTCAACATGTGCCGATCGCGTCTGACATCTTCTAATTAACGTGAATTCGATCAAACCCTTCACCACAATCTTCCGTTTGGAACCGCCCCCTCAATCCCCCACAATTGGAGGACATTACACGAGAGCAATTGTCTGAAAGTCTCCCAAAATCGGGAGGTTGAGGGGCAGAAGGACAGAACAACGAAGCGAAAAACTTCATCGAGATGATAATAGAACATTTCTATAAAACGTCTCTACAGGAGGTAGTTTATGCAACTTCTTATTGGAGCGCTTCGATCAACGCTTGTCCCATCGCCTGACATCCCAAAAGTGTTTTCCCTTCGGACATGATGTCTCCCGTTCGGTAGTCCTGATCTAAGACTTTTAGCACCGCTTGCTCAATGCGATCGGCTGCCGCAGGTTGATCTAATCCATATCTCAGCATCATCGCAGCACTGAGAATTTGCGCTAGAGGATTGGCTTTATCCTGTCCAGCAATATCGGGAGCAGATCCGTGAACAGGCTCATAAACTCCCGGCCCCGAACTGCCCAAACTTGCAGAAGGCAACATTCCAATACTGCCTGTCAGCATCGCCGCCGCATCTGAGAGAATGTCACCAAACAGATTGCTCGTTACGATCGTATCAAACTGTTTAGGATTCCTGACCAATTGCATGGCGGCGTTGTCTACATATAAATGTGAAAGTTCTACATCAGAATAGTCTTTGGATAACTCGGTGATGCGATCGCGCCAGAGTTGAGACACTTCCAAAACATTTGACTTATCTACAGAGCAAAGTTTCTTCCCTCGTTTGCGAGCCGTTTCAAACGCGACTCTGCCGATGCGATCGATTTCCGATTCGGTGTACGCCATTGTATTTACCCCGCGTTTCTCCCCGGTTTCGGTGGTAAAAATGCCTCTGGGTTGTCCAAAATACACGCCGCCAGTCAGTTCGCGTACCACCATCATGTCCACGCCCTCAACGACTTCCCGCTTTAGCGTCGAAGCGTCAATTAATTGAGGCAAAATGGTTGCAGGACGCAGATTCGCGAATAACTTTAAGCCCGATCGCAGCCCCAGCAATCCTGTTTCAGGGCGCAGATCACGAGGCAGCGTATCCCATTTGTAGCCGCCGATCGCAGCCAACAATACGGCATCACTATTTTTGCAAGCTTCCAGCGTTTCGGGGGGCAAAGGTTGACCTGTTGCGTCGATCGCAGCCCCACCAATCAGAGCTTCTTGAAACTTAAAAGTGAAGTCAAATTGTTCACCAACAACCTTGAGAACATTGACGGCGATCGCCATAATTTCGGGGCCAATCCCATCGCCAGGGAGAAGCGTGATGCGATACTGCTGTGCCATGAGCGTCTTATCTAAAATGTGAAACGGCTGAACATCCTGCGCGTCACATCATAAAACATTTGTAGGTAACATTAACCAATGTTGGGGTTTGAATGATGAATGGAGCTACAGTTTTGCAAAATGAATCTACACCTGAGTAGACCTATGATTGAGGAGGTGAAATTTAACGGTTTGAGGAAGGCATTTGAGAACAAAGCGACCGTTCGGCTTGTTGGTGATCGTCTTTTACAAAGCGTTCGTTGCTGCATTATTAATGGTGACAGCGATCGCGATCTTTCTGGCCTTGAGAAACTTTGAAGGACTGCAAGATTTTGCCGAATCCTATGAACTGGAAGGCAAATCTAGAATCATTCGCTGGCTTCTAGAAAAGGGTCTTAACTTTAATCCAAATACGCTGCGATTTAGCGCGATCGGGACGGCTATCTAGACGAGTGTGACGGCGATCGAAGCTGTGGGCTTATGGTTTGAGAAACGTTGGGCCCACATTCTTGTTTTGCTGCTGGTTGGAATTAGCATTCCTCTCGAAATCTATGAGTTAATTCAAGGAATTTCTCCGCTCAAACTGATTGTATTTGTGATTAATATTGCTGTGTTTTGGTAGTTTACTTCACACTTTTCCTAAACACAAAGCAGAGGTCAAAGGAGAGTGAGAAGCAGGAAGGGTCAATTCATCTTGCGCTCATCCCAAATCTGGAAACACATCTCGAACAGCAGGATGAATCAACTGATGATTCTGCACATTCAACCCTTTGGCTAATGTTTCATCCTTGCCCAATGCTCCTAATCCATCCGTAGCCAGCTTTAAGACATAGGGAAGCGTACTGTTGTTGAGCGCCTGAGTCGCTGTCCAGGGCACGGCCCCCGGCATATTGGGCACCCCATAATGGACGACCCCCGCTTCGACATAGGTCGGTTGAGTATGAGATGTCGGTCTGACCGTTTCGATACAGCCGCCTTGATCCACCGCCACATCGACAATCACAGAACCGGGACGCATTTTGCTTACGAGATCACGCGACACCAAGGTTGGGGCCCGTCGCCCAGGAATCAGCACCGCCCCAATCAGCAAATCGGCTTGAGGAACGATCGCCTCAATCTGGCTCGAACTGCTGTAAAGCAGCTCAACCCTCGACCCAAACAGCGTTTCTAAATAAGACAAGCGATCGACGCTCAATTCTGAAATGCTCACCTGGGCACCCATGCCGATCGCCATCCGAGCTGCCTCAGTCCCCACGATACCGCCACCCAAAATCACGACCTTCCCAGGTTTCACTCCCGGTACGCCTCCCAAAAGCACGCCTCGTCCGCCCTGCTGCCGCTCCAAAAATCTTGCCCCAAACTGTACCGACAACCGCCCCGCAATAATGCTCATGGGCGTGAGTAAAGGCAACCGTCGATCGGACAGTTCTACCGTTTCGTAGGCGATCGCGCTGACCCCGCAGTCGATCAAATGCTCTGTTAGCGGACGGTTAGCCGCCAGATGCAGATAAGTAAAGAGAAGCTGTCCTTTTTGGAGATACTGATATTCCGTAGCTAAAGGCTCTTTGACTTTGACCACTAATTCTCGATTCCAGATCTCTGAGGCACTTTGGGCAATCTGGGCACCCGATTGGAGATAGTCTGCATCCGTAAAGCCCGACCCGTCTCCAGCCTTTGTCTCCACAAAAACAGAGTGGCCCTGCTCTACCAACACCCGCACACTACTAGGACTCAACCCCACGCGAAATTCCTGATCTTTGGTTTCCTTGGGCACTCCGATTTGCATGTTGACCTCTGTGTCGATCGCATTTCTTTCTAGCTTAAAGCTGGGCTTCTCAGTTAACAGTTACCCTTGTGGCGGGATCTGTGCAGAATCTCGCAGATCTGCTTACAATGAAGCTGTCAGGGTAAAGAATTGTAAAGAAAGCTGGCTCAACCCATTTATTCTTTACCTAAACTCTCAACTTTTCTTACTTAACTGCGAGGCCGCAACGATGACTTCTACACCCACCACTCCCAAAGTTCAAGAACCCAAGTTTGGCTTCAACGATTACGCAGAGCGGCTCAACGGTCGAGCAGCTATGATTGGTTTTGTGGCCGCGCTTGTGGTCGAATATGTCACAGGTCAAGGCGTACTCTCCTGGCTAGGACTTCTGTAGCGCTCAGAATTCTGTAAATCTAAGCAGCGATCGGGCGGGGGAAACTCTGCCCTTTGTTGTATTCAGGGTTGTATTCAGGGTTGTATTCACGCCTAAATCTTCAGCAGTTCTAACTGAGAAGCTTTTCTGTAATTTTGCTTATAATCTTGACAAACTCTAAAGTGAGTTCTCTGAGCTAAGGATCTAATCTTGTGGTTAACACGTAGGAAGATTCAGACGCTTTAAAATAAGAAGTAACGGCGTATAGGCGTAATGATATGAATGCTATCTGGTCGCGTATGTTGAAGTCAGTTTACAAAAAGGAGCCGATTACAGGCTTTGTGATCATTGCGGGTAGCGTGGACGTAGCGATCGGGGGGATCGACAGTAACACTTCTCTCGTCGTCTTTGGCTTAAGTGCGGTCGGAATTGCGCTGGCGCTTCGATGGTGGCATTTACAGCGCCGTTCTCCTGAGTCATCTGCGCGGGGAGCCGTCTATGCGCTGCCGCCAGCGTCTTCTCATGCCGCGTTACCACCGCTTACAGTGTCCAAAAAGCGGCCGACTCCCTAGCTTGAGAAGCATTGCTGGGAAATTCACCCTTTAGTATCCTATTTGGGATGTGAACTGATGGTTTCTCTCGCGTCTGATCTCCTTAAAATTGGCGAAGTTGCTGAGACGAGCGGACTGCCAATCAAAACCATTCGCTACTACGACGAGATTGAGCTACTCACTCCAACGGTGGGACGATCGCAGACGGGCTATCGCTTGTTTCGCCCAGAAGTGTTCGATCGCTTGACCTTTATCAAACGCGCTCAATCGCTGGGTCTGAGTCTGACCGAAATCAAAGATATTCTCAAAGTGCATGATCAGGGCAAACTTCCCTGTGGCGAAGTCAAACATCACATTGAGGAAAAGGTTTCTGCCATTACTCACCAAATCCAAGAACTCACTACCCGCAAAGCTGAATTGCAGTCCCTACTGACTCACTGGCAAGAACCCCCTTCAGTCGATCGTGCCAGCAAAACCATTTGCCCCAACCTGGTGACCCAAAAGAGCGCTTCATCAAACTTTTAGCTTCCCCTATCAAGCGATCGCTCATCTGTAAAGATTGTTTGGTGCGATCGCTGTTCTCCCAGAAATTTCTCAAATCTGAGGTGAAGTATTCAACAGTGGGTACTCTGAAGTCGGAATCATAATCTGTGTGATTCTCTGTACGTACACGGTGCCTTGCCTAGTGGTTTTCACGGTGAGGTAAAAGTCAAAATTCACCTGATTCCTGGATGGATTTTACAGACTCTTCAGCGTCGAGCATCTTCAATTGCTTCTCGATCCCTCATCACTAGATCAAGCGCTTGACCCGTTTAGCGATCGGGTTGTCATCGTCCCTTTCTTGCAGCTTTCTTATGCGTAGCGTTCCAAATCCAATTCCTTTTGTTGACCTGACTGCCCAACATCAGCCGATCCAGGCTCAGATTGAGCAGGCGATTCAGGGAGTTCTTAACCGGGGCGACTATGTGCTGGGTCAAGCGTTAACTGAGTTTGAGCAAGACTTTGCGGCGGCCTGTGGCGTGCAATATGGAATTGGGGTCGCCTGTGGCACAGATGCGATCGCCCTCGGTCTGCAAGCCTGCGGGATTGGTGCCGGAGATGAGGTCATTTTGCCAGCCAATACGTTTGTGGCGACGCTGATTGGAGTGTTGCGATCGGGCGCCACGCCAGTTTTCGTCGATTGTGATGCAAAAACGGCTCTGATCGATCTGGTGGCGGCTGAGAAAGCGATCACGCCCAAAACTCGTGCGATCGTTCCCGTCCACCTTTACGGGCAAATGGTGTCACCAACCCTGCTGTTAGGTTTGGCAAGTACTTACGATCTGCTGATTTTTGAGGATGCGGCTCAGGCTCATCTGGCAGAACGGGAAGGCTATCGGGCTGGCTCGATCGGGGTGGCAGCGGCTTTTAGTTTCTATCCCAGCAAAAATTTGGGGGCAATGGGCGATGGAGGAATGGTCGTCACCAAAGACGAAACGATCGCTCAGACGATGCGAGCCTTACGCAACTATGGGGCACCGCGCAAATACTTTCATACCGACTACGGAACCAACAGCCGTTTAGATACCATTCAGGCGGCCGTCCTGGGGGTGAAACTGCCCTACCTGGCAGAGTGGAACCGCGCTCGCCGCCGCATTGCCGATCAGTACCACACTCAACTTAGACCACTCCAAACTCAGGGTATTTTACCAATTCAAAATCAGTCTGGTAACGGGCACGTCTATCATCTTTATATCGTCAGAGCGTTAGAGGTAGGCTGTCGGGTCGATCGTGAAACCATTCAGGAAAAACTCAATCATCAGGGCATCCAAACCGGAATTCACTACCCGCTGCCTTGCCATCTCCAGCCCGCCTTCGTCAATTTGGGCTATCGATCGGGAGATTTTCCAGTTGCAGAAACCCTCTGTCGAGAAATTCTCTCACTGCCAATGTATCCAGGGTTGACCAAGGCGCAAATTGATCAAGTGGTGACTGCGCTCGACACCGTGTTATCTCCGTCCTCGTCTTTAAAAATTTCTGCTTAACGCCATGCGAACTGCTCGCCTCTCTCCAACGCTCATCGATCGCTACTGGAGTGACCTCGCCCTGTGGGGATTGCTGACGCTACTCTATGCGCCACTCTTGCTGCACTGGTGTGATGGCTGGCTGCGGAAGAGCATTAGCATCGAACACGAATACTTTAGCCACGGTTTAATTGGGTTACCTTTTGCAGGCTACATCATCTGGACAAATCGCAAACGCTGGCAGCGGATTGACGACGGTGAGCGACCAGGACTCTGGAAGTTTGCCGGAGCCATCTTGTTACTGTTGGCGGGTGTGCTTTATTTAAGTGGGCTACCCGATTTTGTTAATCTGTCTCTCCCAGTTCTGTTGATCGGGATTTGTCTGTGGCTAAAAGGTCTACCTGGTCTCAAGCTTCAGGGATTTGCGCTGCTTCTAGTCTTTCTGGCGACACCGACCGAGATTCCCTACCTGATTGCGCCCTACACCTTACCGCTACAAAGTTTCATCGCTGCAACCGCAGGCTTCATTCTCAATCAACTGGGGATGGATGTTACCGTTGAGCAAATCTACCTCTCAGTCGGGGGCCGCATTGTCGAAGTTGCTCCCTATTGTGCGGGCCTAAAGATGCTGTTCACTGGTTTATATGTGAGCCTGATGTTGCTGTATTGGACGGGAGCTTTGCGATCGCGCCCCCTTTCCATCCTATTTTTGATCAGTACCGTTGTCATAAGTGTCAGCGCCAACATCGTCCGCAACACACTGCTCACTTACTTTCACGGCACGGGGAATGATCAGGCGTTTGGTTGGCTCCACGAAGGCTGGGGCGGTGATGTGTATTCTGCCTGCATGTTAGGCTTGCTGGTCATTCTGCTTAACCAGATCGATCGCTTCTTTCCTGACGCATCTGACTAATTTCTACCCCACCCATCTTCCCCTCATGATGTCCCTTCGCAAGGCTGTGTCTCTTCAACTCTCCAAGGTCGTTTTGCTGCTACTGTTACTGATTTTGGTCGGTATTGGAACCGTTCCAGGCTACTTATCAGGAAAATGGCGTTGGACAGAGCCACCCAAAGTCGTCACCCTGAATAAGTTGCGGAGCCTGCGTGAAGTCGGACTGCCCTTACCCGGTTGGCAAATAGTCCAACAAAAAACTCCACAGATCGGCGAACATAAGTGGCTGAGTCAGGAGATAAGCCGCGCCAATCAAACAGCGACCTTGCTGCTATTTACGCAAAAGGGCCCGAGAGAGCAGCCCGAAGTGGAATGGAGCGACATCAACGGCTTTCAGCGGTGGAAGACAGATTCCTCCAAACAGGTCACCTTCACAATCGCCACTCCCCCCACGCAGGTGACAGCCCATTTCTTCCGAGGATGGACGGCTGACCAGACCTACGCCGTGCTGCAATGGTACGCCACCCCTCAAGGAGGACACCCGGCTCCGAGTCACTGGTTTTTTGCTGATCGCATCGCTCAGTGGCAAAATCGTCGCGTTCCCTGGATTGCTGTCAGTATGCTGGTGCCGATCGACCCGCTTGATGACATCCAAAAACACTGGACTGAAGTGGAGTCACTGGCTCAGACCGTACAATCGACGCTGATGGCAGACGTGTTGAAGCCAAATTAGACGGGTTGAATGCATCCTATTGAGTCATCGATCCAGTACTCAAAGCATACAATGTCCTCAACTCAGACAGCCTTGCTCACACCAGGAACAGATTCTTCATTAATCTCATCACTGAAAAGCAGAATGACGGTTGAAGAATAACCTATGACCCAAGATCTCTGTCTCTAATTCGTCTCTAAACTTACAACTTTCGCCATTTCTCTAATCCACGCCTCATGCCCCCGATCGTGTTGTTATGTCCAAAGTTTTTTCTGTCAGATTAACGGCTTTATCGCTGGTCAGCATTCACTCCATGACCGCCAGTCTGCCGTTTGCGATGTGGTTTTGGGCTGCGGGCACGTCTCCAAAAGCGGCTCTGAGCCAAACGCCTCTACCACCCTCTACCACCCCAGGACAGCCTTCTCCGCCACTCCAGCCAAAGCGCCCTCCAACCTCTCTAGAACTGGTAGAACAAGCCAGACAACGACTACGCGATCGCGGTGAATTGTCCGCTCCGACTCCTGCACCCGTTAACCCTGCCAAGGCTCCGACTGCGCCTGTGGTCGTTCCGACGGTGCCTGTGGCTCCTGTGCCTATCACACCTGCCGCGATTCCCAATAGCTCATTTAACCTCTATCGTCTGGGAACGGGAGACACGGTTTCTGTGGTAGTTCAGCGATTTCCGGATCTCAATTTTCAGGCGGTGATCGATCAAGAAGGCAACATCACAACGCCCTTGCTAGGTAAAGTTCGGCTTCAAGGACTGACGATCGAACAGGCTCAAGAACGGGTGCGTCAGGGAGTCGATCGCTTTGTGATCAATCCAGTTGTGCTGTTGGCGCTGACGGGGCAACGTCCGGTATTGGTGACGATGACTGGAGAAGTTGGGCGACCGGGACAATATGCCCTGCAATTACCGAGAGTTTCTTCGGCGCTGCTGTCAGCCGGGGGAATCACCAACAAGGCAGATTTGCGATCGGTCAAAGTTCGGCGTACCCTCAACGATGGCTCTGCGGTAGAAGAGAGTTTAGATCTGGTACAGCCGCTAAAAGATGGAACTCCCCTGCCCGATGTGCGTTTGCAAGATGGGGATGTGGTCGTAGTTTCACGACTAGAGGCAGGCGCAGAAAAGGATTACGACCGCGAATTAGTCGCTCGATCTGCTCTGGGCAAAGGTAAAATTACCGTCCGCTACTTGAGCTATGTAACCGGAAGACTTCAGCAGTTTGATTTGCCTTTGGGCAGTACGTTTGTGGATGCGTTGGCGACGATCGGCCCCAGTCCTGACAACACAAATCTGAGTCGGATTGCCCTGATTCGATTTGACCCAGACACCAAAAAAGCCGTCACAAAAGAATTAGATGGGAAAAAAGCCCTCACAGGTGATCTCGCGCAAAACGTTCCGTTAGAAGACAATGACGTCATTGTGATCGGTCGCAACTTGGTCGGAAGAATCACCTACGCGCTAAATGTTTTTACCCAGCCTTTTCGCGATGTCCTGGGATTTTTGCTGTTCTTTAGAGAACTGGGCAACAGTGCCACAAATCTCTTTGGCCCGACCGGAAGAGACCGTTAGACTCAAGACGAGGTAAATCGATACAACAAACTTCTCAAAACACCGCTTCCAGACTGTTCAGCTTACAATCAAAGCACCCTTTCTTTTTCACGTTCATCGGTCGCGACAAACCCTGTTTTTCATCCCCCTGGTGTTATGACTCCGCCCATCGTCAAACGTTACTTTCTAGCTGTAGACCGCTATAAATGGATCATTCCTGTGGGTGTTGCGGTAGGAATGGCTGCGGCGGGCGTTGTGGTGTCTCAACCCGAACCCTCTCCGACCTATCAAGCAGAAGCAACTCTGGTAGCTAACCGGCCGCCCATTAGTTTCTCAACGATCGGCACCGAAGTTCGTCAGCCAGTCGAATCACTAACCAGTGACATGCTGATGCCGAGAGAAGTCATCGAAGCGGTGGGCAAAGAGGTCGGCATTGACCCGCGTGAATTAGCCAGCAACACAAAAGTGGATGTCAACGTCCCTAAAGCGGTCAGAGGGCAAGCAGCGGGAGCCGCCGAGGTTGTGGTTTCCTACAAGGATGGGGAGCCAAACCGAGCCAGCGAAGTGGTCAGCCAATACACCAAACGCATGGTCGAACAAAGCCGACTAAATAACTCTGCACGGCTGCGATCGGTCATTGATTCCATCAACCAGCGACTGCCCAAAGTTAGGCAAGAGTTACAACTCGCCGAACAATCTCTGGAGCGGTACGATCGAGCCGAAGGCCCCCAACTGCTAGCGGCTCAAAATGGTAGCTTGATTGGTGCAATCACGGGCAGCGAAACTCAGCAGCGACAGCTTCAACTCCAACTCCAAGGTGTGAATGCTCAGATTGCCAGTATCGAGCAACGGTTAGGACTCGACCCCAATCAAGCTTATGCCTCTTCTGCTCTGAGTGCTGACCCGATTATTGGCGGTCTTCGTGCTCAAATTCAGCAAATCGAATCTCAGTTAGCCGTTCTCAGCAAAGATTTGCGCCCAGAACACCCCACCATCATCACCCTGAAAAAGCAGCAGCAGGCCTACGAAGAAGAGTTGAGCAAGCGAGCGCAAGAGGTGATTGGCGGTGATGGAGGAGCAGCCCCCCTAACGGCAGTTCGTCAAAATAGCAGTCTCGACCCAGCTCGTCAACAGCTTGCCAATACCCTAGTCGCCCTCAAGACTCAGCAAGAAAGCCTACAGCAGCAATTGATTGGCACGGTGCGATCCGAGCAAACTCTTCGGCAACAGTACTCAACAATCCCTAATAAGCAACTGGAGCGGACTCGCCTAGAAGATCAGGTAAAGCTCAAAAAAGCCCTTCATGATCAGATGCAAGCAAAACTGGTTGATGCAAGAGCCGCCGAAGCTGAAACCGTCAGTAGTCTGAGTCTATCTCAAGCGCCTGCGGTCAAAGCGAGCGAAGTCAAAGCACCCAAGAGCATTCCGGTGACGCTGGCGATCGGCGGTTTGGTCGGGCTACTGGTTGGGGGCGGGTTGATTTTCCTGCTGGATACGCTAGAAGGCAAATTTTACACCGAAGAAGATCTGCGAGAGGCGCTTCGCCAACGGGATGTCACCATTTTGGGAGCGTTGCCGCTGGTCAAGGTCTGGCAAATTGACGATTCCCCTGTTTTGCTAAGGTCAGATTCGCCTTACGTTGAATATTACGAGCGGTTTCGCAGCAAGCTGCGCTTGGCAGAAGGCAAAGCCCGAATGGTGCTAATCACAAGCACGATCGACCAGGAAGGTAAAACCGTCTCCGCCTACAACTTAGCGATCGCCTCTGCCAGAGCCGGAAAACGCACTTTGCTGATCGAAGCGGATTTACGATCGCCGTCTCGATCGGACTATGTAGGGATTGCGCCCGATCCAGATAGCTTAATCGAGCCGTTGCGCTACTACGGGCAGATCAGCGAGTGTATTCGTCTGGCCCCTGAAGTCGAAAATCTCTATATCGTTCCCAGTGCTGGGCCGCAGCGGCAAGCGGCCTCGATTTTGGAGTCCAGTGAGATGCGGCGACTGCTCGAAGATTCGAGAGGACGATTTGATCTGGTAGTTCTCGACAGTCCTTCTTTAAGTCGCTGTAATGATGCGCTGCTGCTAGAACCTTATAGTGATGGCATGGTAATCGTTACCCGTCCCGGAACGACTCAAGAAAGCATTTTGACAGAAGCGATCGATCACCTAACCGAATCGGACGATCATCGCTTGTTGGGTGCTGTCATCAACGCAGTAGACATTCAGCTTCCTCGTGCGGTTGAAGATGCAATGATTGCTGGTTCGTATGAGCCGTCTTCAAACAATGGAACGGGAGCCGATGAGGAAATGAAAGAAGTCACAACCAGCAACCGCAACTAGTAAAGATTGCTTTATTGATTGCTTTTCAATAAGCCACGAATCTCTTTAAGCAAAGGTGATGAGCCAGAATTGCTACGTGGGTAGGTAAACACGCCATGACGGGGACTAAAGAGCAACGCCAGTAAGAAAAGTCCTGATACGACCAGAACAATCGCTGGCCCCGATGGCAAATTGTAAAAATAACTCAAATACATCCCGCTTACACTGGCAATCACCCCGATCGCGGCTCCCAACAACATGACGTAATGCAGCCGTTTCACCAGCAAATAAGCCGTTGCCCCAGGAGTGATCAACAAAGACAGCACTAACACTACGCCGACGGCCTTCATGCTGGCTACAATTGTCAAGGCAATCAGCACCATCAATCCGAGGTTGAGCAAATTGACGGGCAATCCGGCAGCCTGCGCGCCCAAAGTATCAAAGGTATAAAACAACAGTTCTTTATAAAAGGCAACCACTACAATCAGAACGATCGCTGAAATAATTGCAGTATCTCTGACTTCACTAGAAGTAACGCCCAGAATATTGCCAAACAAAAAATGATTCAGGTCGATTTTATTGTCCTTTTGGATAACCGTAATTAATGTTACTCCCAGGGCAAAAAAGGCCGAGAGCACAATTCCCATTGCCGCATCTTCTTTAATCGGCGATCGGTCTCGAATCCAAGCGATCGCTACAGTACTCAAAACGCCTGCAATGAAGGCTCCTACAAAAATATTTGCCCCAATCAGAAACGCGATCGCCAACCCTGGCAAAACCGAATGACTAATCGCGTCTCCCAAAAGGGCTAACCGTTGCACCATCAGATAGCTGCCGACAATAGCACAAATTAGCCCGACCAAGATTGCAATGGTCAGCGATCGCTGCATGAAGCCATACTGCAAAGGTTCAATTAGCGCGTGCATCAGGCGGCGGCTCCCGAAAAGAACATGACACGCCCCCCATAAGCCTGCTCCAAGTTTTCTGGAGTCAGAACGTCTTGACGATTGCCGCTGGCGACTAAGGTCTGATTTAACAACAGCAATTCATCAAAGTGGGTAATCGATTCGCCCAGATCGTGGTTGACGACGAGGACAGTTTTTCCAGCCTGGGTCAGTTCTTCAAAGACTTCAAAAATAATCTTTTGCGTTTTTTGGTCGATTCCTACAAACGGTTCGTCAAAGCAAAACACGTTTGCCTGTTGAGCCAGCGATCGCGCTAGAAACACCCGCTGCTGCTGTCCGCCTGATAGTTCCCCAATGGGACGGTCTTTGTAAGCATCCATTCCCACGCGGGCAAGAGACTCGATCGCCACCCGCCGACTGACCGACGAAAATCGATTAAACCACCCTGTTTTCTTGACTCGCCCCATCATCACGACGTCCCACACAGTCACCGGATAAGTCCAATCAATCTGACTTCGCTTAGTAACATACGCGACTTGATGGAGTTGCTCTGCCAGCGGTTTGTCTTGATATAGAACTTCACCACTGGCCGCAGGAATTAACCCCAGCATTGCTTTGACAAGGGTACTTTTTCCAGCCCCATTCGGCCCAAAGATTCCGACAAGGCGACCCGGCTGTACTGTGAAATTGACATTCTTCAAGGCATCTACTGCACGATATTTGACGCTCAGATTCTGCACAGTCAACGGGGCTGAGGTCGATCGCGCAAGTTTTTTCTCGCCAGTCGGGAAGTGCAGCGGCAGAGGATCAGGAGTCGCATCATTCATAAAAGTAGCAAGCTGCATCACAAATTCTCCAGTGCATTAACTAAAAATGAAAGAAATATGAAAGCTACTAAACTTAAGGTATCCCAAAAGTGAAAAGATTTCCGAAAGTTGCAGTATGAAGATTTGTATCAGTTGTACTTGTTCTCCAAAAGCTTCCAGCGTTTCGCTATTGACTATTTCTTTCTTTAGGGATTGGTCAAAACTCGACAGTCAGTAATAAAACTTTAAAGGGCATCAAGGCTCTGCGGACTCCTCCCAAATGCGGGTCAAATCACCCGAAGGTCTACAAAATAAGACATAAAATGAAAACTCTATGAAATCTTTTTCTAAGCAAAGTCAACTGAGAACAACCGTGACAGCCATACTGCTGACCTTGACTTTGAGTAGCTGTGCGGCTTCCATCGGCGATCGCTCGACTCCCCAAGGCAAACCTCAAGTGGTTGCAACCAGCACGATTTTGGCTGACTTGACGGCTCTGATTGGCAAAGACGAAATTCAGCTAACCGGACTTCTCAAACCGGGAGCAGACCCGCATACCTACGAGCCAGTCCCAGCGGACAGCGTGGCTTTAGAGAAAGCAAACTTAATTTTGTACAACGGGTACAACCTTGAGCCAGGGCTAATTAAATTGATGAAAGCCGCAGGCAGTAATGCGCGTCAGGTGGCTGTGGGAGAAGTAGTCCCGTCATTGCAGCTAGAAAAAGAAGGGCGCAAAGTTCCTGATCCCCACGTTTGGGGCAGTGTGCAAAACTCAATTCGGATGGCAGAAAAAATTCGAGATACGTTGATTGAACTGGAGCCAGAAGATCGCGATCGCTTTACCCAAAACGCTGATCGGCTTATTGCAGAGCTAAAACGCCTCGACACCTGGATCACTCAACAGATTCAGACCATTCCCCCCAACAGGCGCAAACTGGTTACGACCCATGACGCTTTTCAGTATTACGGGCAGGCCTACTCGTTGGCGATCGCAGGAACGCTAATTGGCATCAGCACCGAGGAGCAACCCAGTGCCCAAACGGTTCAAAAGCTAGTAGAAACCATTAAAGCGGCAGGCGTACCAGCTATTTTTGCAGAAACTACAATCAACCCGACCTTAATTCAAACGGTGGCACAGGAAGCAGGCGTGAAGCTAGCTACGCAGCGATTATATTCAGACTCGATCGGCGCTCCTGACAGCAATAGTGCCTCCTATGTCAGAATGATGGTTGCCAATACCACTGCGATCGTTGAAGCTTTAGGTGGGAAAGTTACTCCCTTTTAGAAGTCACCGTCAAACAACGCCCGTTCGGTCGAATTTCCGCCCTTTTTGACTCGACTCTTCCAGATTCCAACTCCGACGAAATTAAAGTTAAGGTCTCTAGTTCAACAAAGATCCACAATTACCCTCAAACGCGAAAAGAGCCTTCCCTCTCAGGAAGACTCTTCTCAAACTAACC
>NZ_JBJPHS010000104.1:0-4460 GCF_052939495.1 Phormidesmis sp. 146-12
CATATTCCTGTCCTGTTCCCGTTTAGTGAAAGCCGAACTTATGGGTAATAGTCAGCCCTTTCGCCCACCCTTTACTCCCCCAACCAATAGATGCGCCCGAACAGCACCACATAGCTCGGCTTGTTGGACTTGCGCGTGTCTTTGAGGTAAGCGAGACGAATTTGCCGCTTGAGGGAGACATGCCAGACGACTTGCGTGAACAGGTCAACGCCGGGTTGCAGTTGACGCACCCAGGTAAACCCAGTCGAGTCGGCTAAATTGACTTTGCTGGCGTATTTGCGTCTGGCACCGCGCGCCTTCTGCTTTCCCTCAAAGAGAAACCGCAGGTTGGCATCGCGCCGCAAGCGACTAATCACGTCGAGTTTGAGAACCACCACACCTGTGACAAAGGGCTGATGGGCATAGGCACCATCGACCGCAAGGTAGCGAACTTGTGCCGGTAGGTGCCCACGAACTCGCTCCAGTTGATCGAGGTAATAATCCATGCGCGTCAGTTCCGGGAACATCGTCTGCTCAAAGGTCTGCTCGGCTTGGATACTGTACCCCACTTCCGTTTTGACGTTTACCACGGCAATCAACGACACCTCTAACCCCTTTTCCACACGACCGTGGCTCCCGTTGTAAAACTGATCCAACCCGAAGGTTCGCTTGCCACTTTTGGGGATGAACGAGCCATCCATCAGAGCAATCATCGCTTCAGGCTCCTGCATCGTGGCTTCGACTATCCCCACGTTCAACCGCACAAACGCGAACGACTGCTTGAATCTGCGGCGATAGGTCTTTTCGCTCAACGAACTGTACCGGCTCAGGTTGGTAAAGTTCACTTTCCCACAGACGATTAAGATCGTCGCAAACAGGGTGGTTAACCCCTTGATTTGAGGTCTGCTCAATCCGCCCATTTTTTCCAGTAAACTTTGTACAATTTGCATACAGCTATCGATTTGGTGCTTGTTTTTCTGATTAGCACCCTACGGGATCGATAGCTTCCTTGTCTATCTGCTTACCTTAATTACCCTAAAACTGTCCGAACCATTGTTAATCATGACTTTATTCATTTACAACACGTTGACTCGCCGCAAGGAGCCGTTTACAACGATCGAACCGGGTAAAGTCACAATGTATTGCTGCGGCGTGACAGTGTATGACGATTGCCATTTAGGTCATGCCCGCTCTTACATGGGTTGGGATGTGGTGCGGCGATATTTGCACTGGCGCGGTTATCAAGTGCGCTATGTGCAAAACTTTACTGATATTGACGATAAGATTTTGAATCGGGCAAAGACAGAAGGCAGTTCGATGCAAGCCATTGCCGATCGCTACATTGCTGCCTATTTTGAAGATATTCGCCGCTTGAATATTCTCGATGCCGATGAGTATCCCCGTGTGACGGAGCATATTCCAGCGATTCATCAATTGATTCAGGCGCTTGAAGATAAGGGATACGCTTACGCGGTAGATGGCGATGTGTATTACAACGTGCGGCAGTTCGCAGACTATGGCAAACTTTCTGGACGGCAGTTAGAGCAGATGCAAGCTGGGGCGGGTGGACGAGTTGACCCCAACGATCCAGAGTTCAAGAAGCAATATCCGTTTGACTTTGCGCTATGGAAAGCAGCGAAGCCGGGTGAGCCTGCCTGGAATTCTCCCTGGGGACAAGGGCGACCGGGCTGGCACATTGAATGCTCGGCAATGATTCGGGCACGGTTAGGAGAAGCGATCGATATTCACGGCGGTGGCGGCGATTTGGTGTTTCCGCACCATGAAAATGAAATCGCCCAGTCGGAAGTATTGACGGGTCAGCCGTTGGCAAACTATTGGCTGCACAATGGCATGGTGACGGTGAATGGTGAAAAGATGTCCAAATCGTTGGGTAACTTCACCACAATTCGAGCGCTGCTGGATGGCAAGTGGTCAGAGTATCCGCAGCCTGTTGATCCAATGGTGATTCGGCTCTTTGTGTTGCAAGCTCACTACCGCAAACCGCTCGATTTTACAAAAGATGCCATGATTGCCGCTGAAAATGGTTGGCAAACGCTCAAAGAGGCGCTGGCGTTAGATTGGCAGCAACTGAATTTATCCCCTCAGATGCCGATTCCCAGTGAATTGGATGCTGCATTAATCAGTCGTTTCCAGACTGCAATGGATGATGACTTTAATACGGCGGCTGGATTGGCAGTGCTGTTTGAATTAGCCAAGTCACTCAAGCGTGAGTTTAATCTACGCTGCTATCAAGGATCGCCAGAGCAGACGGATATACAATTACAACAGCGCGCTGCTACGCAGATACCGCAAGGGTCGCAGACCCTAATTCACCTGGCACAGATTTTAGGCTTAGAGGTTCAGTCAGAATCCATCCCTGAGCCAGAAATCGATATGGGTTGGATTGAATCACTGTTGCAATAACGACAGCGGGCACGCCAGGAAAAACGCTATGCCGAGAGCGATCGCATCCGCACTGAACTGCAAACGGCTGGCATTACCGTAACCGATCAGCCGGATGGACAAACCCGCTGGCATCGATCTTAAAGAGGCAACGAGCATGACCTTACAGTCCATCCTGGAGTTAAGCGCTAAAGAAACGTTGTCAGACTATGTGACGGCAATCGCTTGGTCACCGATTGGCAATGCCGTAGCGGTTGCTTCTGGATTGGGAGAAGTGCGCTTGCTGAAAAATTTTGTGAGCCTATCTTTGGGTCAGCCAACGGGTTCATCCATCGATGCTTTAGCGTTTTCCTGGGATGGTAAGTGGCTGGCGACAGGTGGGCAAGCGGGCATGATTACGCTGTGGCAGATGGATGAGGATGTGCCCAAAATTGCGGACACGCTTGAATGTAACTCCTGGGTCGATCGCCTGGTTTGGCATCCAACCTGCAATCATTTGGCGTTTAATCGCGGAAAAATGGTGCAGATCTGGGACGCGGATCAGGCTGAACCTGTAACCAGTCTGCCGGGAATTGCGAGTCCACAAGATATTCGCTGGTCGCCCGACGGCAAGCATTTGGCGATCGCCATCAAAAGCAATATTCACATCTGGAATGCTCACAATTGGGATGAGCGGCTATATCAGTGGGAGTTGACCTCGCCTGCGAGCGCGATCGCCTGGTCACCGGATGGGAACTATCTCGCCAGCGCGATTCATGACCATAGTATTGGGGTGCTGGACTGGTCAAAGGCGCAGCACCTCCAGCGCGAACCAACGGATGAGAATGACCTGCCGACTTTGATGCGGGGATTTCCTGGAAAAATTCGCCAGTTGGCATGGGCAGATTTGCCGCCATCGGCTGACCTACCGCCGATTCTGGCTGCCGCAACCCGCGAACTGGTGACGATGTGGATGCAGTCCCCGGAGGGTTGGGATAGTTGGGTGTTAGATCTGCACGGTGGTAACGTTCTGGATCTGGCATTTCAACCGAAGAGTGGTTTGCTGGCTTCGCTTTCAGAAGACGGCTGGATTATTCTCTGGCAAGCCGCACTAGAAGCAGTACAAGTGCTGGAAGGTGCAGAGGCATGTTTTTCTTGTTTAGCATGGCACCCCACCGGACGGCATCTAGCGGCAGGAGGGCAGCAGGGTGAACTGTTTGTTTGGTCTGCGGGTGCTGAGGCAATTATTGACTAAAATGATGTTATCTCCTTCATTCTCTAGAGCTTGATTATGGTGTTGCAGCAGCCTGCCCGTTCCATCCCAACTCCACCCTTGGAGAGTGGCGATCGCTTAACTCGTGCTGAGTTTGAGCGCCGCTATAAGGCAACCCCAGAAAAACTCAAAGCCGAATTGATTGAAGGAGTGGTTTACGTGGCATCCCCAGTTAGAACTTTTCATGGTGTTCCCCATGCCGATTCAGTCACTTGGTTAGGGGTGTATCGGACTGCTACCCCTGGAGTGAGTGCCGCCGATAACACCACAACCCGGTTAGATCTAGATAATGAACCCCAACAGGATGCCTTGCTGCGGGCTGAAATTGGGGGTAGCTCAACGATTAGCGAGGATGGCTATATTGAAGGGGCACCGGAATTAGTGGCAGAAATTGCCACAAGCAGTGCCGCTATTGACTTAGGAGCCAAGCAAAATGCCTACCGCCGCAATGGGGTGCAGGAATATTTGGTGTGGCAAACCTTTGAGAATCGCTTCAGTTGGTTGCGGTTGCAAGCGGAGGAGTTTGTCTTAATTGAACCCGATGCGGATAGCATGATTCGCAGTAGCGTGTTTCCAGGGTTGTGGCTGAACGTGCCAGCCTTATTAGAGGGCAGGACGATTGAGGTGCTGAATGGGCTGCAAGCCGGAATCGCTGATCCAGCACATCAGGCGTTTGTGCAAGAGTTGGTGGGGCGTGCTGCTTTGCAGATACCGCAAGGGTCGCGCAATCTTGAATGAGCTTGTCAATCAGATGCCGCGTGATAGCTACTTCAGGCGTTGCTGAATCAGGGGATGAATTGCCCCAAAGCGGCGGGAACCCCAAGGT
>NZ_JBJPHS010000104.1:4470-20218 GCF_052939495.1 Phormidesmis sp. 146-12
GGGCGAAAAGATGGACACTTCCCACAGATTCATCCCTCCAATCAGCAACGCCCTACTTCAAAGCATCTAGCACTTTTTGATGAGTCATCCCTTTCTCGGTCGCCAGAAACTGAAAAAACTTCCGTAGTGCAACCCGTAAGTCGCTTTCAGTCGCCGAGTCCATCACCTTACGGTTATACCAATTGCGAAAATGGCTATTCACCATCCCTTTAGTGATGTCTTCGATTTGCTCGACATCGGTGTAGCCACAAATAAAGTCAATAAACAAATCTACAATGCCCGTGCGCTTCCGCACGGTTTTGGGAACATATTTCGTGGCTAAAAACTCGGCAAAGTCCTGATTCAGTTGCTCCAAAGATTTACGGAAAGGCGCTCGGTTAGTCTCTGCTTGTTGTAGTGCCTCAAAGTACTCATTGATGCGATCGCCCGGAATCACGACCTTACCCGTAAACACCTTTGCCATCGCGATTGCTCTCCATTGCAGGACTTACGATTATTGTAAAACATCCCTCCACGGGAAAGACTTGACCTTTTTTGTTCTATAATAAGAATGATTATCATTCTATAGTTCTTTATCGCTCAGCCTCATGGAAAAGCCGGAAGCATTTGATGTGATTGTTGTGGGTGCAGGTGCGGCAGGCATTGGGGTTGGGGCTGTCCTGAAAGATTTAGGATTAGAGAATTTTGTCATTCTAGAGCGACATCAGATTGGCGAGTCCTTTCGACGCTGGCCCCAGGAGATGCATTTCATCACGCCATCATTCCCCAGTCATGGCTTTGGGCACCTCGACTTGAATGCGATCGCCCGCAAAACCTCTCCTGCCATTAGCTTCCGGCGCGAACACCTGAACGGAAAGCAATATGCCCTATACCTGGAAACCGTTGCCGACTATTTCAAGCTGCCGATTTATACCGGAGTTGAAGTTCAGAAACTTGAGCCTTTACGCCAGCATCAAGGATTTTTGGTTCATGTTCCTGACGGCATTCTCAAAACTCGTTTTTTGATTTGGGCGGCTGGCGAATTTCAGTACCCCAATTTGACCCCATTCCCCGGTGCCGATCTATGTCTACATAATTCACAAGTGCAATCCTGGACTGCGCTTCAAGGCGATGAATTTGTGGTGATTGGCGGGTACGAAAGCGGGATGGATGCAGCCGCAAATCTGGTGGCATTAGGAAAGAAAGTTAAAGTATTGGATCGTACCGGAACTTGGGCAAGCGGCGATACTGATCCGAGCATTTCGCTCTCACCCTACACACTACAACGAGTCGAGTTGTGCTATTCAACGGGTCGGTTAGAACTGATCGGAAATGTGGCGATCGAAGATGTGCAGGTGGTTCCTGGTGGTTACGCCATTTACAGCGAATACAACAAGTGGGTAACATCGACTAAACCCATTCTCGCTACTGGCTTTGAGGGCAGCTTAAAGCAAATCGCTCCTCTGTTTAATTGGGCTGAGGGACATGCCGGATTGACCGATGAAGACGAATCAACCATTACTCCTGGATTGTTTGTCGTCGGACCTTCCGTGCGTCATGGCAATGTCATCTTTTGCTTTATCTACAAGTTTCGGCAACGCTTTGCCGTGGTCGCCAATGCGATCGCCCAACGACTCAGTATTGACCCCAAACCCCTTGACACTTACCGCCAGGAAGGACTCTTCCTTGATGACCTCTCCTGCTGTGACAACGACTGTATCTGCTAACGCGATTTTGAAATTTGGATTTACCCGCACTCTCATTTCCCCATTCACTCCATGCCCCTCCTCACTCACGAGGCAATCTGTCTACAGCACTAACTTTCGTGGCTCTATCATTGTCTGTAAAACAATGGAGGTTTAAGCAACATTCATGAATTGACTGCCCCTGATTAGGGGCGACCGCCATGATGATTAAACCAATATCACCATGCCGACCCTTGCCCTACATCAAAAATATCGCCCTAAAACCCTGGCAGAACTGGTTGGACAACCTTACGTCCAGACTGCTTTGACCCATGCCATCAACCGAATGCAAGTTGCCCCGGCGTATCTCTTCACAGGTTCTAGAGGCACTGGCAAAACCTCTACTGCGCGTATCTTTGCCAAGTCTCTCAACTGTCTGAGCTTTGATGAACCCACTGATGAACCTTGTAGCACCTGTCAATCTTGTCGATCGATTGAAACCAGCAACAGTCTGGATGTCAGTGAGATTGATGCAGCCTCTAATAATGGAGTGGATGATGCCCGTGCCCTAATTGAACGCAGCAGCCTTGCCCCTGTACAGGGACGCTACAGGATTTTTATCCTGGATGAGTGCCACCAATTAACCACTCAGTCCCAAAATGCCCTACTCAAATGCATTGAGGAGCCACCGCCCCGTGTGGTCTTTATCCTTTGCACAACTGAAGTACAGAAGGTATTACCAACCATCGTCAGCCGCTGTCAGGTGTTTCACTTTCGGGCGCTGTCAATCCAGACGATCGCCCAGCACCTTCAGGAGATTGCTGATGCGGAAGCGATCGCTGTCGAGGATGACGCTCTAATGGCGATCGCCCGATTTGCAGAAGGAGGTTTACGGGATGCCCTTCAGCTTTTGGGTCAGGTTAGTTTGTTAGGTGAAACAGTGACCGCGAACCATGTGATTGAAATGACAGGTAGCGTTACAGAAACAGACTTACTAACAGTGCTGGATGCGATCGCCGCCAACGATACCTTTCAACTCCTCCAGTCAGCCCGAACGCTGGTAGACTCTGGCAAAATACCCAAACTGATTCTCAGCAGCTTGCTCCAAACCTACCGAGATCTACTAATCCTCAAAGCGGCTCCCAAAGCATCAGACCTGCTTACTAGCCCTGTCAACTACCGCCAATTAAAGGCGATCGCTACTCACTGGGATTTTGACACACTTAATCAGTCTCTAACTCAATTGCAGAAGGCAGAAGGCTATCTTCGCAACACAACCAACTCGGCTGTCTGGCTAGAAACGTGTTTGCTGAACTTGATGCCGATGTTGCGATCGATCTCCTTCAGATCTCCAGATGCGAAGCAGTCAGCAGCTAAAAATGGACATAGCCACAAGGCAGCATCGGAAGCGCCTCTGGTAGCAACAGTTCAAAAGCCTACTGACTTAGCAACACTCTGGCAAAAAGTTGTAGCCTCTGCTAAACCAGGAACTCAGAAGTTACTGATTCAGGCGCGCTTGACCAAACTGCAAGGCACAAAGGCAATTCTGGAAGTTGCCCCTGCATCGTTTGCGAAATTTGAGGCGAATCAACAGGCGATCGCGCGAATGCTTCAGCGAGTTACCCAGACACAGAAGCCAATGACCGTATTGATCAGAACGCTCACACCTACCAAGAATGGGAGATCTGCATGATTACTCTGTTGACTGGAGACGATCAATTTGCCATTCGACAAAAGCTGGAGCAATACAAAGCAGAACTTGATCCACAGTGGTTAGAGTTTTGCTATCATCGCTTTCCCGCCAGTGCTTTGGAACAGGCAATTAGTGCGGCACGAACACCCTCGCTAAGTGGTGGTAAACGGCTTGTGGTCGTAGAAGACTGCAATCTTAAGCAATGGGGTGATACTCAACTGGAAAGTTTGCAGCAACTTACTCAGGTGCCGGATTCTACAACGCTTGTATTTCTGGCAACGAATGTGGATAAGCGCCTGAAAATCTACAAGCATTTGATCAAGTATGGTAAGTGTTTCGAGCTTTTATTAATTCCGCCTTGGCGTACAGATCTGATCGCAGAGGCGATCGCTACTCAAGCAAACCTGGAAGTCGGAGCGTTGGGCAACGTTCTATCAGTGCTTGCGTTACGTATTGATCGACGAGGCGTATACCTTCTCAGGTAGCTATGGAGCCAATATGGCTTGGCTAATGCGTCGCATTCGGCTAGCGGTGGATCACTATGGTGGTTGCTCTAGAGACCTACAATTTATCTTTCTGAGTGCAACCTGTGGCAACCCGAAACAGCTTGCCCAGAAGCTAGCAGGACTGAAGCCAGCTAAACACAACCCAAAGCCTCTCATTTGGATTCATAGGAGTGGAGCTGCGGCACCCCATCGCCAAGTAGTTGTGACTCAGCCCAGCTACAATCTGACTGCGGATACAGCCCGCATTATCCAGTTCTTGTTAGGTCAGGGAAAGTCCGGAATTGCCTTTTGCAACTCGCGCCGGGGTGTCAGGGATCTAACAGGATTGCTGAAGTCAACCCAGGTTGCGGCTTTCTACGGCGGCATCAGTCCAGAGCGTCGGGCTGAAGTGGTTCAACAACTCCAATCCGGGATCATTAAATGGATTATTGCGACAGAGGCACTGGAAGCCGGGATTGACTTACCTGAGTTGGAGTGCTGTGTTCTCCGGGGATGGCCCGGCTCCAAGATGGCATATCAGCAACGCAGTGGGCGCGCCGGACGTGCAAAAGCAGGGATCACGGTACTGATTCCCAATGCCCTGAACCCCATCGATCGCTACATCACAGAACATCCAGAACTGTTGATCTCTGGTGAAGCTGAGGACGTTTTCTTTAATGATAAATACCCCATCTTTGCGGCTAAACATCTGCTTTGTGCCGCAGCAGAAACGGGCATTCCCACCAGCAAAATCAAGCACTATTTTGGTAATGCTGCGATCGAAGTTGCAAAACTTCTGATGGCTCAGGGACACCTAAACAAGGGGCGTAATGGCTTGTGGGCGAGAGGCTACCCGCACAAAGATGTCAATTTTCGGGGAAGCGTGTCTCAAACAACCATCAAGCTAATAGATGCCGAGTCAAGTGAAGAATTGGAGGAAGTGTCGGAGGACATTGCTTATCGGGAAGCGCATCCCCATGCCATCTACAAACGGCAAGATGGCGACGGACAAATGTTGACCTATCAATGCATCTCGCTCGACCTGACCAGCAAGCGGGCAATTCTGAAACAAGTGCCGGATAGCTCACTGTTCACAGTTGCAGTCACTCAATCGGAAACCCGCAGTCTCAAGGCTTTAACCAATCCGGTCGCATTACCGCTAAGATTTCTTAGCACAGATGAAAATTCTGATGCACCTGCCTTTCTAACGCTTGAACTCAGCTATGGGCAAATCAGCCATATCACTAGCGGATACAGTTTGATGACGCAGCTCTATGAACAGACCTGTCTGAACCGGCGCTGTTTGAACTACAAAGAGCCGTTACCAAGCGATCGTCGCTGTCCGCTGTGCAGCAAGCTGACTCGCAAGGCACTGATTATCAAAACCCTATCTGAGGAAAGTTTTGAGCAACCCTATCGTACTCAATTTTCAGCCCCGATGGTCAAAGTTGCGATCGGCTCCACTGCACAGGACTATCTTCAAACCTTTGCCAGAGAATCAAGAACGAGCTTGAGTCGCAGTGGGCAGCCAATTCCACCGGGCTATCAGCAATTATGGGAGCATCCCAGTAGCCTAATCGCCATACACAGCTTTGGGCATCAAATCCTGCGATCGCTCCAACTCTTTGCCAGAGTTGACCCCAGAGAGGTGAACTTTTCGGTGGTTAAGCAAGCTGGCGATCGCAACCATTATGCAGGCTATTTCTACGACACCAGCGACGGTGGGAATGGAGCTTCGGAAGCTGTGTTCAAACATATGGCTGAACTTGCGAGTGCTGCGGCGGCGATCGCCCGTGGCTGTGATTGTGATGCAGGTTGTGCCAAGTGCCTGATTCAACATGGTTGTCCTGATGGCAATACGGCTTTGCTGAAGCAACTGGGGTTGGTGTTGTTGGATGCGTTGGCAGAGCCTCTGGTTGAGAAAAACGCTTTACCCACCGCACAGACTGAGACAGAAATTAGCTCCTGATCAACCGTCAGCTATCGCTGCACACCCACCGATCTTCAGAAATGGAGGTCGGTTGTTCATTTTTGAGAACGATGGCTAACCAATTGGTAGTTACAAAATTAGACCTGGAACGAACACTGGCAACGATCAATTTGGAATTAGGAAATGGTTCTATTATGTGTCTGGGAGATGCCAGTCATGTAAGCTACCTGTCCTTTTGGAGGGGCTTTGGAAACAGTTCGGTTCTACGAGCGGAATTGAACCATTAGCCCAGAGCTTACCAGCCTAAGCCTTTACTGGCTACGTTTTTTGAGTCACGACGCCGATGAATGCGTGCAAGTTTGTCGCTCTGTCGCTGAAAGTTAAACAGAGTCAAGGGTCACTGAGTCAGTGCTTTCAGCCCAACAAGCTCTTAAAACATTGGCGATGCACACATTACCCGTTTTACGGAGACTTCCTATGTCCAACTTTGTATTTGTTCTTGATACCAACAAGAAACCATTAAACCCGATTCATCCGGGCACAGCGCGTCATCTTCTCAATCAAGGTAAAGCGGCTGTATATCGCCGTTACCCGTTCTGCATCATTCGCAGAACTGCTGATCTCAATGCACCTGTACAGGACTTGGAACTCAAGCTAGATCCAGGTTCTAAAGTCACGGGAATCGCCGTCAAGCAGGGTAATAAGGTCATTTTTGGAGCAGAACTACAACACCGAGGGCAGCAGATTAGGGATGCACTTTTATCCCGTCGTCAATTGCGACGGGGAAGACGCAATCGCAAGACTCGGTATCGTAAGGCAAGATTCCTGAATCGCACTCGCCCTGAAGGTTGGTTGGCTCCGAGCCTCCAGCATCGGGTTGCTATAACGATGACCTGGGTGAACAAATTTACCCGCCTTGCGCCAATTAACAGCATTGCTCAAGAGTTAGTACGCTTTGACCTGCAACTCATGCAGAACCCTGAAATCTCAGGCGTTCAGTATCAGCAAGGCGAACTACAAGGTTACGAAGTTAGAGAGTATCTACTGGAGAAGTGGAAGCGGCACTGTGCTTACTGCGATGCTGAGAATGTACCGCTTGAAATCGAGCATATGCAGCCCAAGTCGAAAGGTGGATCTGATCGGGTTTCTAACCTCACAATTGCTTGTTATACTTGCAATCAAAGAAAGGGAAATCAGGATATTCGGGATTTCCTCTCCAGCAAACCCGACCTGCTGAATCGTATCCTGAAGCAGGCAAAAGCGCCGCTAAAAGACGCAGCAGCCGTTAACTCCACTCGTTGGGCATTGTTCCACGCGTTAAAACAAACTGGACTGCCAGTAGTGACAGGAACAGGTGGGCAGACTAAGTTTAATCGTACCCGCTTCAACCTGCCTAAATTCCATTGGCTGGATGCAGCTTGTGTGGGCAAAGTGGAAAGCCTAGAAATCTATACCACTCAGCCTTTGCTCATTAAGGCAACGGGGCATGGTACCCGCCAGGTGTGCAGAACTGACAAGTTTGGCTTTCCGACTCGTTACGTGCCACGCAACAAATTTGTTCAAGGTTTTCAAACTGGGGATATCGTTAAAGCATTGGTCACGTCTGGTAAAAAGGTTGGAACCTATGTCGGACGTGTCGCAGTCAGATCAACAGGTAGTTTCAACATTTCAACGGCCAATAGCTTGATTCAGGGCATTAGTCACAAGTATTGTAGCCTTATCCATAGGAAAGACGGCTATGCCTACAGCTTCTGACAAGGAAACCCTGCCGAGTAGCTGGTTCTATGCATGAATGATAGGGGTATCCGCTTCTCTTCTGACTAACCTTCATGCTTCGATAAGAATACGAAAACCTTCTTCAGTAGCGCAACCGAACTTAAGCTGGCATTGGAAGGAGGCGATCTAAGAGATTGGGTGTTGTGATTTGTTGCCTTTAGATTCTTGGACGGGATAACTGCACAAATATTTTCTGACAGTAAAAATCCTTAGGAATACTTGATTGAGACCGGGATAGCTAAGCCGAGCGATCGCCCAAACCACCGCAAAAATAGAAGCAGAAATTAGTTCCTGAGCAACTATCAGCTATCGCTGCACCTCTGCTGATCTTCAGTAATAAAGGTCGGTTGTTCACATTTGAAGCTAATGACAAAGAAGCTAATAAGTCCAAAATCAGATTTGGAAAAAGCGTTATCAACAATTAATCGACAATTTGGCAATGGCTCCATCATGCGACTAGGAGATGCTGCCCACATGAACGTGAAAACCTTCTCCAGTGGCTCAACTGAACTGGATCTGGCATTGGGAGGAGGTTATCCGAGAGGACGCATTATCGAAATTTATGGACCAGAGAGTAGCGGCAAGACCACACTGGCATTACAGGCGATCGCCCAAATGCAAAAGCTCGGAGGTATCGCTGCCTTTGTCGATATGGAACATGCCCTCGATCCAGTCTATGCCGCTGCGATCGGAGTCGATATCGATCAAATGCTGGTCAGTCAACCTGATAGCGGTGAGATGGCAATGGAACTGGTTGAGAAACTGGTGCGTTCCAAGAGTGTTGATCTGATTGTGGTAGATTCCGTAGCAGCATTGGTTACAGAGGCAGAACTTCAAGCGGATATGGGCGATTTTCCAACAACTTCCATTGCCTGGTTGATGAGCAAAGCCCTCCGGCGCTTAATGAATTGCCTGCATAGTCAATGCACCGTGATTTTTCTGAATCAACTGCGTTTCAAGATTGGTGTAGTTTACGGTAATCCTGAAACAACCACAGGCGGTCATGCGCTCAAATACTACGCTTCAATGCGGTTGGATACTCGCCGGATTCAGACATTGAAGCGAGGTGGTGAGGAATACGGCATTCGAGTCAAAGTTAAGGTGGCGAAGAACAAGATTGCCCCACCCTTTCGAGCGGCAGAAGTTGACATGATCTTTGGCAAAGGCATCTTCAATGGCAATGCTCTCAACGAGTTTGCTGCAACCAACGGGCAAGTAGACAGCGATTTGCTGCTGTGTCGCTGATGATTTCAATCAAAACCAACCGCAACCCGAAACTGGATTACCACGATCTCCCACAAAAACGACAACTTCCCGAACCACAACGTTGTGGTTCAAATTTGGAGCCAGTTAATGCTGTCTGAATTCAGGCGGTATTTTTCCTCCCCTAACGGGGTAAATGGGCAGTTCTGATATCCTTTTCAGCAACACTTATGGAACCTGCTCAATTTCATCAATTCAGAAAAGCGCTTGGCACCTTCTACTGGGATAACGGATTTGAAACTTTCTGCCATGTAACTGGGTTTGATCCTCAGTTCCAACATGCTCAAGAGAAGTGGCAGCAATTTTCAATTTGTATTCAAGCGATGGGACAACTGGACGATCGCACATGGGAAACGCTTTTAGAAGCCAGTCTGGCTGCTCAACAAATTGAACCTTTACTACCTAGATAGAGAATGCAGCGGCGACAACCGCCGCATAGGTAAGATAGTTATCCCTTCTTACCTATGGCACTTTTTACCCTGGCTGATCTGCATCAGGTTCATCAACGTCAACAGCCTCTTTTGGGGCTACGCACTCATGAATCAGAACTTGCCTTTGGTCCAGCCGATCCAGCCAATTTTCAGTTGTTGATGAAACAGCTATTTCTGGGACTGCCAGTACAGCCTCTTTTGAATGCCTATCCATTGATGGCTCGATGGGTCGCTGAAGTTCAAGAACTGGTTCCAGAGCTTTTCCAGGCTAGGAAAAAACTCTGGCTTGATGTACCAATGGTTGCTCCTCTGAGGACTGGGGACGCTCCAATTTTTATTCAAGTTCAGGTTAACTATGGTCTTCGACGAGGGATGCCCAGACTTTATGAATGGGCGATTCGCTCTGCAAAACCAACCTGGCAAGATGCTGTAAAACTTTGGGCGATGGCTGTGCATTACGCCATTCCTCCAGAGAAGTTATCCCTGATTGTTCTGGTACTTCATCCATCTCTACCAGCTCAAAAACTCCGATTGCAGTGGGATCAAACGCAACAGAATCAGACACAACAGTGGTTAATGCAGCTCCTGATTCAGCCTACTAACCTTCCAGTGCCTGAAATCCACATCAACACTGATTATTCGTTACTGCTGAACTTAAATGCAATTCCAGAAGTGTCTCTGTAGCAAAGAATCAGCGTTATTTCACATCCATTTCTGCATTTAAGATAATGCGAGGTGTTTACTCATGACAACGCGATCGCCTCAATTAAACGATCCTACGCGTGCAATTCCAGTCTTGCATCCAACTGTGCCAATGCCAGAATTCTCATTCTTCCAAATCGTTAAAGTCAGGACAACCAAGGAAGTTGGAACAGTTGTTGGAATGTGGTGTGTCCAAACGGAAGGACAGTCCTATCAATGGCTCTATCGATTAGAAGGATTGACAGAGCGTAGTACAACCTGGTGGCAAGAATTGCAGATTCGTAGTTTGGATCGTAGACAAAATCGTTGATATGTTTGTCTTGATAACAGAGCTATTCTTGCAAACCTGGTGTCGTAAAAGTTCGTTTAGGGAAATGATCGAGTGCATCAGTCTCAACACCACTTTTTGATGACGATGCTTCTCCTTCATCGGGGAGTGGCAGCATACGCTCTGCTTCTTCAATCCGTTCATATAAAGCTTGGGTTAATGCATCTACGTTTGGCAGAATCACTTGACTTTCCAAAGCGGCTCTCACTTGTGCTTCCCATAGACTTTCACTTTCCTTTGCCCGTTTCTCATCCGCTTTAGAGACAGGAATAATGAGCGGATAGGGAATGGATGCCTGTCCGCCTGAACTATAGCCAGGACTGGTGATCACGCATTTGCCTTGAGGAAATTTGAGAATCTCATCGGCGCTGATCACCGGCATTTTTTGCAGATTCTCACTCCAACTAATTGAGCGGCTTATTTGTCCGCCAAGCGATCGCCCCGTCGTTCGATTTTTAATCAGCACTTCTTTTTCGCCGTACCGTTTTGAGTAATCCTCAGCTGTTTTATGATTGCCGGGATTGAACAAGACGTGGGTACTACAGGCAGAGGCGATCGCAGCCCCCATTTTGTCTCCGTAAATGTCATAGAGTTGATCCAAACTTTGAATGCCCAGGATGAAGCACGCTCCATTGGAGCGGTATTCGTTAATCCATTGTGGTAGGCGATCGAGTTTGATGGAGGGCAACTCGTCTAGAGAGATAATCAACGGGTCTTTGCGAGGTGTGCTGAGATTGCCCACAATCATTAGGTGAATTGCAGCAGCCAGTAGCGGACCTACCACACTGCGACGCTCATCATCCAACTTGAATACTACGATTTCCCGTCCTTCCAAGCGAGTTGGAATCGTGGATTTGCCAATAAAAGCTCGGAGCAGGTCTGCCTGAATGAACGATGAGAAGGTGCCTGCGGCGGTTGTTAGGATACCAGAGATTGTTTTTTCAGCGTCCTTCGCACTGAGGAACTGTACAAAAGAGGTAGCGACCCATTCATCCAATTGTTTGGATTGCACCGCATAATCGATTCGATGCACCAAGTTGGGCAGGCGCAACACGGCGTAGAGCATTGCCATATCGGGATAATGGGAACCCTTGACCAGTTGCAGCAATGCCTTTGCCAGCAAGTCTCCTGCCTTGGTGAAGAACTCGTCGCTCCGCCCGCCATCCCCCTCTCTGGCGTTGCGATTAATGACCTTACCGATCTCCCCTGCCATCACTCCATCGCGTGCATCCCGCATGTAATCCAACGGGTTAATCACGCCACTGAAGGCTTCTCCTGGTGCAAAGACTCTGACCTGATACCCATATCGCGCTGCCAGGGGTGCATGGAGGCGCATCTGATCACCCTTTTTGTCGTAGAGCAGAATGGGAAAGCCCTGTTGCATAGCACTTTCCAGCATTCGGTCGATTGTGGAGTACGTTTTTCCAGAGCCAGGAGCGCCAATGACCAATGTACCTCGTTCAGAACTGGGAAACCAAACCGTTGGGGATGCTCCCAATGTGGTTTGTATTGTTGTTATCACCCCGCGCCATGCTCCTTTTGCCCAATAACGAGATGTGCCAGACCAGAGCGTTACTTTGTTGTGTTTGCGTTCCCGGATTTGTTTAAGTGAGAGGCTGGTTGCAGCGAGTTTCTCCGCTGTGCCACACAGTTTGCCCGTAGTAATTTTGCCCTTACTCGATCCACTGATGCGGAGCAGCAATAATACGACCACCAACCCACCCAGCATCATCCAGCCCTGGGGATTGTTGTATTGCTGAAACATTTTGCCAAAGTCGATCGCTGCCAATGGTTGGGAATAGGACGGCACCTGAATCAAAGCAGTAGATGGGGGACTTTTACTGCCAGAAAGGGAGTTCCAATGGGTCGGCAAGGGGAGAGACATAGCAAAAGGCTGAGATTCTAGCGAAAATCCTAACGATTGCAGGTTGGTGAGTGGATCAGCTACCTGGATATTTTTTAGGGGGTGAGGCAATGCGATAGCTTGCGCTGACTTGTCAGTTCGCGATTTCCCAAGGCTCAATACCCAAATTCTGTTTCAGATAGCGTCTCAGGCTAACGCCTCAGCGTTGGGATAATTCATTTGGCTGCACTGCAATGGTTAAACCAACGAACTCTAGAAATAGCTCTACCAGCACTGCCAGAACGGGTGCTAAGACGGCTACTCCCAAATCACCAAAATCAACTGCGGCAACCAACTCTCGTGCGGCTCGAACCGACAGGACGGAGCCAGAAGACTTTGAGGTTGACACAGATCTACTCAGCGATGGCTACAATCAGGTGCGCCGACCGCAGTTGCCCTACGGCATTGTGGTTAATGACAAGCCAGCCGGGATTCTGATTCCGATCGATCAGTTGGAAAAGGCGGGCTGGCTTGCCATGCCGGATGAAGATGACCTCACGACGGTTACTTTCACTGAAGATGTGACGGGTCTTTTGATTACGGAAGCCCGGTTGCTCGTGCTGGCATTTGTGCCCGAATACATTCGCTACAAGTCGGATGTGGAAGACCTGGGCGGCACTGTGGTCGGACTCTACGATGAGTACCGCAATAGCCTGGACAAGAAATCGATGGATGTTTGCTCAGAACATGCGCTGTTGTTTCTGGATGAGGATAATCAACCCCTGCATACGATGCCGATCGTGGTGCGGTTTAAAAATGTCGCGCTCTGGAGCTTCAAATCAGCTCGTGAGGAGTTCTACCGTGCGCTGGAAAAAACATTTGCTGACTACTTCAATGTGCCTTTCAGCGGTAAGAACGATCGCTGGCGGAGTTTGGGAGTGTTGGAGGTGGAGTTCAAAGCCGTCAAGGAAGGGGAGGGCAAGAACAAACACGACTGCTGCAAGACAGTGGCGTATACCAAACCGACGATCGAAACATTGCCTCTCCTTTATTTGGGCACTCCTACGGCAAAGGCGCTGATCTGGCAGCAGCATGATGCGATCGCAGGCTTCACGGAACCTCAATCTCTGCTTGCCTTGCCAGGTGAGGTAGAAGCGGTTGAAGTAGAAGTATTGCCGCCTCACAAGAATGGTGCGACTGGTAAAGCTCTGAATACCAAACCTTCTACTAAATCTCCCCGAAAGATCAAACCGATTGAAGAGGATGAAGATTTTCTGGATGAGCTGGAGGAATCGGATGCGGAGCTAGACGATGAGGACTTTGATTTCGATGACGATGGACTGGATGATGACGAGTAATTCAATCCATCCCTGTGAGATATTCTGAATGAATTTCTGCTGTGGCTAAACTGGCCATAGCAGTTCTTTTATCTGCTACTGAGGGACTAATAATGGAAGTAATTTCAGGACTTGAAGAGTTGACTATCAGCAAGCTGGTAGCGATCGCCATTAAAGCAATAATTCAACTGTCGTAAGCGATCGCCTTCCATCTGTAACACCTCCAGACAGGGCAAGGCTTGACCTCGGTTTTCTCCTACTTGAAATAGCGATTTATTCGTTGGAAGGTTAGGGTTGAGATAATTCTGGAATACTTCTACTGTGGGTTGATTCTCTCTTAACCAGTAGCCAGCGTAGAGACAGCCCAAGTCTCCACACAAATTGGGAGTATTGAAATTAAACAGTGTCAGTTTGCCTGCCTTTCCGTCTACATTCCAGGCAAGCAGGTTTTCTTTGGCTTGTGCCATGTCCAGATCAGTGTTCGCTTGAATCACTTGTTCTAAAACAGGTTCAGGAACTACTGATGTTGCTTTTTGCCAGGGAACCGTTGCTGCACTGGAACTACAACCTGCCACTCCAATAAGTACCGATAACAGCAGAAAAAGACTAAAACCGACGCGAAACCAGTATCCCACCTGCCATAACCAGTAAGGTGGTGCAGGGATGGTGGATGTGCTCAGTTCTTGCTGCTGAGTTGGAGCCAGTTTTGAAGCTGAATCTGTCATAGCGGGTTTCCTTTTCAACTTGTACTCACTGCTGAACCTGAACATTGGCGGGAACCGTAATGCCTAACTGCCGGAGTGCCCAGATTTCCTCTGCAAACCAGGCAGGATTTCGAGTTGAGGCTGCGCCCTGGTTGACCTGTTGCTGAAAACGCTCTTTACCAAGGCGCTGAATCTCGCGCCGGAATCGTGCCAGTGTCAATTGTTGAGCAACGGACTGGGGCACAACACTTGCAAAGGGAACGCGATCGCCCATTGGGTTAAAAAACACTTCCTCGCAGCGTCCATTTGTAACTGCGATGATCAGATTAGTTGGTGCTTGGCTATTTTCGGTATAGGTTGCCAGCAAGTAATAGTCCTTGCCCTGTAAGCGATTAGAGCCGATCAGTTCACTCCGAACAATAGGTTGTCGGGTTTGTTGGGGAATACAACGACTGACGGTTTCTGGGATTCCAGGGGTTTGAGCGTCAAGCGGAAGATACCCTAACCCTATAGTGAGCAGCATACCCACCGCTAAAGGTAGCCAGAAGGTTGCAGTCAAACGTCTGCCAATGGATCTCAGTGAAAATTGCTGCTGGGGTTGCATGATTGATTCCTCCCTAAAATTGAACCCGCTGTCTAGGATTGATGGAAGAGCCGCTGCGCCAGTTGCCAGGGGTAGCACCTTCAATCACTTCAAAGTGGAGGTGGGGTCCAGTGCCCAAGCCACTCTGCCCACTACGAGCGATCGCCTGCCCCTGCCGAACAGCCGTGCCAGTGCTCACGTCCATTGAATCCAGGTGAGCATAGAGCGTCATCCTGCCATTGGCATGTTCCACAATCATGGTTTTGCCATAGCCTGATAGCCAACCTGCGTAGAGAACCTTGCCACCATCAGCCGCTCGAACCGGTGTCCCGATCGGCGTGCCGATATCAATGCCAGCGTGATTGGAGCTGCAACTGGCACAAGGACTGGAGCGAGAACCAAACTCACTGGTCACTGGAAAGCCTGGAGCAGGGTTAGTTAGCTTACCAGTGGCTTGTCCGGGTGTTCCACTGTTCGAGGTTGAATCATTGTTTTTCGTTCCAGAGGCATTAGCGGTTGTCCGGGTTGCGCTGGGAGCACAGGTGAGAGTGCCATTGCCACCGTTGCGATAGCGAGTCACAGCAGTGCGACCGTAATCTCGTAGACTCAGGCGACCCAGGGCATCGGAACCTCCCCCATCCACACGGCTGTAGTCACCACCGAAGTGTTTTTGGGCAACTCGTTCTAAAAGGCGATCGCGCAGCGTCTCCGAAGGAGAGTCGCCCGTAAAGGGTTGCCCTGTCGTTGGATCAATCTGTCCTCGTGTCACCTGAATTTTATTGGAGAGGTCTGCCATAAAGGCGCGATCCTGATCAGCAGGTGGAAAGAATTGAAACAGTTCTGCTTCAGTGGGTTGGTAGCCCTGTCCAATGCGATTTAAGAATCCCTGCCCCCCTGGCTTTGCAGCAATTAACTGCACTGCATAGGGGTTGTAACTCATGAACTGGTAGCGACCTACAGCATTTTTCAAGTAGATGTAGTACGATTAACTAGTCAGTGTCAGTAGAAA
>NZ_JBJPHS010000105.1:0-19983 GCF_052939495.1 Phormidesmis sp. 146-12
AGACTGGGAATCTGCTGAAAGACAACGCCCCAGTTTGCCGATTGAATCGTCGAAATTGTGTTGAAGCGAAACAGTTGACCAGAGGGAATTGTACCCAGTAGCCATTGTTGAGCATTAGCCTGTTCGATCGTGGTTCCTGTGAGAGCCAGTCCGAGGTAGAAGAGCGCGATCGCAACTGCAATAATCCCAGGAAGTAGTAGAAAATGCTCAACAAACCTGGGCAATAGAAACATCGCCGTCGCAAATAAAATCGCTGGCAACCACTGAAACAACACAGTGGGCTGCAAAAACATAGAAAACGTCAGATGGTCATAATCCACGCCATTGAGCGAATTAAAAGCACCCTGCATCAGTAAAACGCCTGTCCCCGCCAGAAAACCGCCTACAACTGGGTAAGGAATAAAGCGAATCAAGCCCCCCAATTTGAACTGACCCAGCGCCATCAACACCGCGCCACCCACGACCGAATTCAATACAATCGCCGCCCCCACCGTCAACAACTTGGCTTCGATCGACGCACCCGGCATCAAATCTACAATCTGACGAGCGACCAGACCCAACACGGGAATCGAGGTATCTGAAACGGTGGCAACGACGCTGGGATAAGAACTTAATGAAGCAACGATCGCGCTAATAATCATTGAGCTAAACAGCAACAATCCCAGACCAAACGGGAGTGCATTCGCCAGATCGCCCGAAAAAATTACCGTCCCAAACGAGGCGCTCGCGACTACGGTCAGGAGTCCCATTGTCCCACCCGCAACCATGTTCAAAAACAATCGATTTTCGCTGTGTTTAGAACGTCCGGTAGTAGTCACGATTAGAGTGGTTGGCTGACTGTAACTTGCTGAAAACGCTGCTAGTAGTAACGAGTACATCCATACCGTACCGCAAAATCTACTTCTGAATCATGCTGATGACAACAAAATCCTTCTTTAGATATAAACATTGGTAACGGTGAACCAAATTGTTTGCAAAACAGCGAGTAGAATTTTGGACTTGATTTTTGAAGCTCACTCCAGCTTTTTGTGAAGTGCATGGATCTTAAGGGAGGTTAGAGGGCATCAAAAGAGTGCAGCTTCGAGAAGGGTTAGCATTAGCAAGTAGAATTGGATTCAGTGATAGAAGTTTATGGAAGTAATTTCTCTAAATTTCAGTCCTAAGATAGGTTTCAAATCAGTTCAAAACCGCCTAGGTTCAGAACGATTCTAAAGGCGGTAAAAACAATGCTCATGCTGCTGTTTCAAGCTGGGGAAAACCTGTACGCGATCGACAGTGCTCAAGTGATCGAGGTGATTGCGATCGTCACTTTGAGAAAGCTGGATCGGGTGCCTTCCCATGTGGCAGGTGTGTTTAATTATCGCGGCTCGATCGTGCCTGTGATCGATCTAAGCAGCTTGATAGTCGATACGCCCTGTCGATCGCGTTACAGTACCCGAATCATGATGGTCAAAGATCAGCGCGATCGTCTGCTGGGATTGTTAGCCGAACGAGTCACAGAAACGTTGTCTCAGGCGGATACGGAACTTAGCCCGATCGAGCCGCTTCATCATGCGCCCTATTTGGGTGAAATTTTGATCAATGGAAATAGAATGATTCAACGATTTCATTGGGAAACACTTATTTCTGAAGTTCAACGCACCTTTTTGATTGCTGGAGAGAACGCACAAGCTAATGTCACAAACCAGCATTGAAACTAAAATTGAAACGATGCTGAGGCAAAAGATTGGATTGGATGCCGCAAGTATCGGGTCAAACACGATCGCTCGATCAATCAACCAGCGCCGAACCCTGTGTGGATTGTCCGATCTAACGGCTTATTGGTATCGTTTACAGACCTCGCCCCAGGAAGTTGAAGCCTTGATCGAAGCAGTAGTAGTGCCAGAAACGTGGTTTTTTCGCGACCAAGCGCCTTTTGTTTGTCTCAGTCAGTTTGTTAAAACTCAACTTGTTCAAACTTTAGGAAAGCGGCCCTTATTACGAGTTTTATCAGTGCCCTGCTCGACTGGAGAAGAACCTTACTCGATCGCGATCACCCTGTTTGAATCAGGCCTCACAGCCGCTCAGTTTCAGATTGATGCGATCGACATTAGCCAACAAGCCTTACAAAAAGCAAACCGCGCGACTTATTCTAAAAAATCTTTTCGAGGCGAGTATTCTATCAATCAGCGCTATTTTCAAGCAGTTAAAGACGGAGTTGAAGTGCGATCGTGGGTGCGAGAGACCGTTCGTTTTAGACAAGGAAATCTTTTCGATTCTGCCTTATTGCTACATCAGTATCACATTGTCTTTTGTCGAAATTTGCTAATTTATCTCGATCAAACTGCCCGAAATCAAGTTCTTGAACACTTAGACCGAGCTTTGATGCAGTCAGGGTTATTGTTTGTAGGTGCTGCCGAGACTTCTCAAATTACTGCAAAATCCTATGTGTCGATGCGTTATCCGTCTGCCTTTGCCTATCAAAAACAAAATCTAGCCACGTTTCAACCTGCCCAAATTAGTGAAAAGCCGACCCCAAACACTGCCCTGCAACCCGCTGCAAAACTGCCAGTCCCGCCGCCTATTTCAGCGCTTGATCAAGCAAAACGACTCGCCGATCGCGGACAACTGATTGAGGCTGCTAATCTTGCCGAAGCTTGTTTAAGCCACGATCGCAGCAATGCTCACGCCCACCTTTTGTTAGGTGAGATCTATCAAGAACTCAATGACCTGGAACGAGCAGAGCGATCGTTTCAAAGAGCGTTGTATTTAAATTCAAGTTTCTATGAAGCACTCATTCATTTAGCCTTGTTAAAAGAACAACAGGGAGATACGTCAACGGCAATACTTTTGAGGGCAAGAATCCAACGAATTCTTAATACATAATCTTGTAGTATTTATTTTAATTGAGAGACAAGAGTTTATTTGGTTAAAGCGGGGTCTGAAATGAGAATTTAGCGTGATCTGCTGCCTTACGATGGATTTATTTTTTGAAAAAGAACGATATCCTAGAATTCAATTTTGGTGAGCAGGTTGGTGAATGTTAAATCGCTGGAATATTGGAACTAAAATTGGAGTCGGATTTGCATTGGGCTTGACCGTTTTTGCAACGATCGGGCTAGTTGCCTTTCGCGGAACTCAGGAGCTTATATCAGCCGCTCGTCAAGAAGAACATACTTATCAGGTGTTGAGTGAGCTAGAAGCAATTTTGTCGATGGTCAGAGATGCCGAAACCGGACAGCGGGGCTATTTGTTGACCAATGAAACTCGCTATTTGGCTCCCTACAATCAGGCTCGATCGAACATTCAAAATCGGCTCCAAAGCATTCGAGCATTGATTAAAGACAACCCTAATCAGCAGGCCTATCTTCAAACACTGGAGCCTGTGATTACCCAAAAACTATCCGAACTAGAGACGACTATTCAACTGCGACAAACGAGAGGTAGCAATGCTGCTTTGCAAGTCGTGCGATCGGGACAGGGCAAGCAATTAATGGATCAAATTCGCGATCTGACCGGCCGGATGAAAGCAGAAGAACAAGGGTTATTACGAACGCGATCCCAGTCCGCAGACAATTCGGCTCGTCGAACTTTGAATAGCTTGCTTTACGGCATTCCTGTAGGAATTGTGCTGCTGACGTTAATTGGCGTGATTTTGAACCGTCAGATTACTCGACCAATTGATCGGGTTTCTAAAGTAGCGCAACAGGTCGCAGATGGAGATTTGACACAATCGATCTCTTCGAGTTACCCGCAAGGGGTCACCGCGCATCAAGATGACACTGAAATCGGACAACTGCTCACCGCGTTTCAAAACATGACAAATAGCCTGAATGCTTTAATTGCTCAAGCACAGCGATCGGGCATCCAAATTAGTACCTCTACAACACAAATCGCTGCCGCCGGGCGACAACTAGAAGCGACGGTTAACGAACAGTTTGCCTCTATGAATGAAGTGAATGCAACCGCTCGACAAATTGCCATGACTTCAGGAGATTTAGCCAAGTCGATGGATGATGTGGCAAAAACGGCACAAAACACGACCCTCAGTGCTTCCAACAGTCAAACGAATCTAGATAAAATCCAATCTGCAATGCAGCGATTAGTGTATTCAACTAATTCGATCTCATCAAAGTTAAACATAATGAACGACAAGGCGAATAACATTAACAACGTGGTGACAACCATTACGAAAGTGGCGGCTCAGACTAATTTACTTTCACTGAATGCGGCGATCGAAGCCGAGAAAGCTGGAGAATATGGAGCCGGATTTGCAGTTGTAGCGCGAGAAATTCGCCGATTAGCGGATCAATCTGCCGTATCCACGTTAGAAATTGAGCAGATGGTTAAAGATATGCAGTCATCTGTTTCTACTAGCGTCATGGAGGTAGACAAATTTCGTCAAGAGGTGGGTCAATATGTTGAAGAAGTAGGCACTGTCAGCACTCAGATCGCCAACTTTATCACCGATGTTCAAGGGTTAGCGCCCCGGTTTGAGGTAGTTAGCCAAAGTATGGATGAGCAATATCGAGGCGCAGAACAAATTAGTACCGCGATCGCTCAACTCAGTGAAGCCTCTCAGCAGACAGTTCAATCACTTCAGGAAACCAATTACGCCCTGACTCAGTTGGACGATGCTGCACAAGGCTTACAGCGTGAAATTTCTCAATTTAAGGTGTAGTGTGATGATGGTTCCACAGGATTCAACAAGCACGATCGACTGTTGGAATCACATGGGTGTGGAAGGTGACCGATCGTGCGATCGACTAGCCACCGTTTTACATTGTCGCAACTGTTCGGTGTATTCGACGGCTGGACGCAGCTTACTTGAACGGGAGGTTGCGATCGCAGACATTGCTCAATCTACTCAAACAATTGCGGCTGAATCGACGGTCGATCGTCTCAAGTCTAATGAAGAAACGCTGTCGCTGATTGTGTTTCGGCTGGGTGAGGAGCGGTTTGCTTTTTCGGTGCGATTGCTCCAGGAAGTCATTCATCCGACTGCTATTCATACGCTGCCCCATCGAAGCAATGAGGTTTTTTTGGGGCTGGTGAGCATTCGAGGTGAGATTCTACTATGTGCCTCTTTGCGGCAGTTTTTGGGCTTAGAGGCAGCGAGTGAAGTCCGTCCTGATGCAGAACGAATGCTCGTTGTCGGCGTTGACCATCGCAAGTGGGTGTTTCCAATTGCAGAAGTAGAGGGAATTTATCGCGCTCCCTTAAGTGAGATTCGAGAAGCGCCGATCGTGATTACCAGAGCCAACACTTACACTCAGGGCATTTTGGAATGGAACAATCAACCTGTAAGCTATCTGGATGCCGAACGGTTAATTGATCGGCTCGATCGGGGGCTAGTGTGATGGGCGATTATTCAATGCGCGATGTGTTTCGTCAAGAAACAAAGACTCAAGTTGAAGGTCTAAAACAGGGTCTAACTGCACTCAAACAACACCCGACAAACAGTCAACTTGATGTTGTGATCAGGGCACTACACACGATCGCAGCAGCAGCCTACTTGGTCGAACTCGATATAGTTGCTCACTTAGCCGAAACCATGAGAGCTAGTTTGATTGCAGCCCAAAATCATTCAATGCAATTAAATTCTGCAAAGTTGGATTCTCTACTATATGCCAGCAGTTTGTTAGAGGAAGTTAGCCGGGTTGAGGATGCTGAGATGACTCAATGGCTATTTCGACACACCGAAGATTTTGTGCGCGCTCAAAGTGCGATCGAACTCAATCTACCTCATCCGGTTGAACAACCTTTTCCAGCTTCTACAATCCTGCCGCCGCCTAGTACAGCTACTAGTGAACCTCAGCCTGAGCCAGCAAGTTCTTCGAGTTACCCGCAAGGAGTTGCGCCCATTCTCAGTGATGCGTCCTTGATGGAGTTGTTTCGGCAAGAAGTAGAAGAACAAGCCACTCGATTGAACAATGGTTTGATTGCGATCGAGGCTCAACCTGATGCGACTCAAGAACTCGAAGCTCTGATGCGGTCTGCCCATTCGATTAAGGGGGCGGCTCGGATTGTGGGTCTGAATGCTGCCGTTGAGTTGGCACACGATATGGAAGATTGTTTTGTAGCGGCTCAGAGTCAAGCCTTGACGCTAACGCCCGATCAGATTGATATCCTGTTTCGCGGAGTTGATTTGCTGCAAACTCTCAGTCAAACGCCCGAAGCCCAACTTCCTCAATGGCTCGAACAACACAACGCTGAATTTGCAGCCGTTCGATCAGCGCTTAATGCTACCGAAGTTCAATATACGCCCATTGTTCAGCAGGTCGAAGTTCAGCAGGTCGAAGTTCAACAAATCGAAGCTGTTCCGACTACTCTCAATGTTCTACAATCCAATGTTTCACAATCCAACGTTTCACAATCCAATGTTCTACAATCGCCCCGCTTAGACAACGACAATTCTACTACTCCCCATGTTCTAGAACAGTCCGATCAGTCCGACGATAACAATGCGGTGCGCGATCGCGTCGTGCGGGTAAGTGCAGAAAACCTGAATCGGATTGTCGGACTCGCTGGAGAATCGATGATTGCAGCAAACTGGCTACAACCTTTTGCAGACTCGCTCCTACAATTAAAATCGCGTCAAGCTGCCTTGTCTAAAACCCTCGAAGCACTTCAACAAAAGACTTTAAACGACGACGTTAATGAACCGTTGCTCGATCGCTCTCGCCGTCAAGAACAAGACTGTCGAAACCTATTAAACAATCGCATTGGAGAACTCGAAGACTATATTCGTCGCACTGATAACTTGTCTGATCGCCTCTATCGCGAAGTGATTCGATCGCAGATGCGGCCCTTTGTCGATGGGGTGCAGGGCTTTCCTCGTATGGTGCGCGACCTGGCTCGTCAGCTTGGCAAACAAGTAAAACTCAATGTCTTGGGCGAGTCCACAGTGGTCGATCGCGACATTCTCAAACAGCTAGAAGCGCCCCTAACTCATATTTTACGGAATGCGATCGACCACGGATTAGAATCACCCGAAGATCGGATCTCAGCCCAAAAGCCTCCCGAAGGCACTATTCAACTCGAAGCCTTCCATCGGGGCGGTTTGTTGGCAATTACGGTGTCTGACGATGGCAGAGGGATTGATCCGCATCAAATTCGTCAGCAGGTGATTCGTCGCAATCTTGCCCCGCCAGAAGTTGCCCGTCAGATGAGCGATGCAGAACTGATGGAGTTTCTGTTTTTACCAGGGTTTTCATTGTCCAAACAAGTCACGGAACTGTCTGGGCGCGGAGTCGGATTAGATATTGCCAAAACAATGGCTCAAGAAGTGGGCGGAACGGTTCGGGCGACTTCTCATCCCGGAAAGGGAACTAGCTTTCATTTTCAACTCCCCTTGACGCTCTCAGTTGTGCGGACGCTGCTCGTCGAGATTGCTGGCGAATCCTATGCGTTTCCCTTGTCTCGGATTGATTGCATTGTAGAACTCGATCGCACTTCAATCTCCGTTGCCGAAAACCGTCAATACTTCACCTTCAATGATAAAAACGTCGGCTTAGTGTCCCTAGCTCAAGTTCTCAATTTACCTGCGATTGCTCCTTCTAATACACTGTGGGTCGTCCTGATCAGCCAACAGTCAGCGACTTATGGATTGATCGTCGATCGCTGTCTCGGAGAACAAGAACTAGTCGTTCGTCCGCTCGATGCTCGATTAGGAAAAGTGCAAGATGTCAGCGCAGCCGCTTTGATGGGTGACGGATCGCTAGTCTTGATTTTGGATGTTTCTGATTTAGTGCGATCGACCAACATTCTGCTCGAAGCGGGACAAGTCACCCCTCGCCAAAAGACCACAACCGTTGGACGCAAAAAAATTCTAGTTGTCGATGACTCTATTACCGTGCGCGAAGTTGAACGCAAACTACTCGAAAATCGGGGTTATCAAGTCGATGTTGCCGTCGATGGCATGGAAGGCTGGAATGCAGTTCGCAGTCACACTTACAATCTAGTCATCAGCGATATTGATATGCCTAGAATGAATGGAATCGAGCTAATCAAACAAATCAAAGCCCATTCTCGACTGCGATCGATTCCCGTGATTGTCGTTTCTTATCGAGATCGCGAAGACGATCGGCTTCAAGGATTAGATGCCGGAGCAGATTACTATTTAACCAAGAGTAGTTTTCATGACGATACCTTGATTCAAGCAGTCGTCGATCTGATCGGACAACCATCATGAGAATCGCAATTGTTAACGATACGGTGATCGCGATCGAAGCGCTGCGGCGAGTTTTGTTAAAGGCTCCACATCAGATCGCTTGGATTGCCAAAACAGGAATAGAAGCGGTGGCTCAATGCGCCAAAGACCGTCCTGACTTGATTTTGATGGATCTGATCATGCCTGAAATGGATGGCGTGGAAGCGACTCGTCAAATTATGCAGCGATCGCCCTGTGCCATTCTGATTGTGACTGCCAATGTGCAACAAAGCTCCGCCAAAGTGTTTGAGGCGATGGGACAGGGCGCACTCGATGCGGTGAATACGCCAATTTTGGGCAGCCAAGAACCCCCCGAAGCCGCTCAGACACTCCTACATAAAATTGCCACAATCGAGAAGCTGATCGACAAATCTGATTTTGCGCCCATTTCTTCTCAGGTACGATCGACTTCCGCTTTGATTGCGATCGGAGCCTCAACAGGTGGGCCCAAAGCCCTCGCTACAATTTTGTCTCGCTTGCCAATAAATCTTGCCGCCGCGATCGTGATTGTGCAACATGTAGACGCACAGTTCGCGGTTGGTTTGATCGATTGGCTGAGTCACGAAACGCCGCTCCCGGTCAAAAAAGCAATAGCGGGCGATCGTCCCGAAAGAGGGACTATCCTCGTCGCCTGCACCAACGATCATTTATGTTTGCAGTCTAACGGAACGCTGACTTACACCCAATATCCCGTTGAATATCCCTATCGTCCCTCGATCGATGTGTTTTTTAACAGCGTGGCGCGCTACTGGACAACCAAAGGCACTGCCATTTTACTGACCGGAATGGGACGCGACGGAGCCACCGGATTGAGTGCTTTGAGACAGCGAGGCTGGTACACCATTGCTCAAAATAAAGAAAGCTGTGTAGTTTATGGAATGCCCAAAGCGGCGATCGAGCTAAAGGCTGCTGTCGATATCCTAACGCCTGAAGCGATCGCAACGACTCTATCTCGTTCCTATTCGCGTTGACGTTTCTATGAGTGATCCGATTACCGTTCTTTTAATTGACGATCAAGCGATCATTAGCGAAGCGGTGCAGCGAATGCTGGCTCCAGAAAATGACATTGTGTTTCACTATTGCGACAATCCTCTACAAACGATCGCCGTCGCCCAAAAATGCCGTCCCACTGTAATTTTGCAGGATCTGGTCATGCCTCAGATCGACGGCTTGCTGCTGGTGCAGTTTTTGCGATCGCACGATGCCCCCACTTACGATGTGCCGCTGATTGTCCTGTCGAGTAAAGAAGACCCGCTGATCAAAGCCCAAGCGTTTGAACTTGGCGCAAATGATTATTTAGTGAAACTGCCCGATCGCGTCGAGCTAGTCGCCCGGATTCGCTACCATTCCAGAGCCTACAACAATCTACTCAAGCGCCAAGAAGCCGAATCCCTGCTGCGTCAAGAAAATGAGCGACAAGCCCTCTACATTCAACAAGTCGATAAGCTCACCAAAGCAGCCGTCGCAGTCGAACAAAATGCCTTTCAACTGGAGAGTTTGAGTGATGTGAGCGATCGCCCTGACGAACTCGGACAACTGGCCAAAACCTTCACTCAAATGGTCAAAACCATCAACACTCGTGAGCAAGAATTAAAACGGCTCAATCAATCCTTTGCGCGATTTTTTCCAACCGAATATCTGCGATTTTTACGCAAAGAAACTGTAACCGATGTGCAACTCGGCGATTATGTCAGCAAAACAATGGCGGTGATGTTTAGTGACATTCGATCGTTCACCACCATTTCAGAAACCATGACCCCGCAGGAAAATTTCAACTTTGTCAACGCCTACCTCAAGCGCGTCAGTCCCGAAATTCGCAATCACTACGGGATTATCGTCAAATTTCTCGGTGATGGCATGATGGCTGTTTTTCCCGAAGGGGCCGATGATGCCGTAGCTGCCGGAGTTGCCAAACAGCATCGCGTCCAGGAATACAACGAACAGCGCCAAAATCGAGGCGATCAGCCCATCCAAGTTGGCATCGGTATCCACGTCGGCCACATGATGTTAGGCATGGTCGGCGAAGACAATCGAATTCAAGGCGATGCCTTTTCGGATACCGTCAACCTCACCTCTCGTCTAGAAGGACTTACCCGATTTTACGGCGTTTCGATGGTGATCTCAGGGCAAACCCTCGACCATCTCAGCAACTCCGATCGCTATCAAACCCGATTTCTCGATCGCGTCATCGTCAAAGGTCGCAGCGAGCCGATCGCCATCTACGAAGTCCTAGACGCTGAAACCAGGGAAGTCCAACATCTCAAACGACAAACACAAGTCCCCTTTGAGCAAGGCATCGACTGTTATCGAAAGGGCGCTTTAGACGATGCAAAATCCAATTTTGAGCAAGTGTTAGCTTTCAATCCCGCCGACCAGACTGCAAGCTTATACCTCGATCGCATCCATCAACTACTCGAACAAGGCATCCCCGAAAACTGGAACGAAGCCTGGACATTCAGCGAAAAATAAGACTTTAGACCCTGGTTAACTGACAAAACTTTTTGCTTGGTGGTTAAAATCGCAACTAACAAAACAAAATCTGCCTTCGCGAATCAATAAAACCTTGAATAAGTTTAGTCTGCGGAGGCAGAGTTCGTTCTGATAGGCGCGTTGCCGAAAGCACTTGTGAAGCTAACAGCATTCGCCAGCCTGACAAATGAGAGTTTTAAGGCTTTCGTCAGTCAACCAGCTTTAGGCCTTAGATCCTGGACTAAAAACTTTAACAACGACTCCGCCCAACCTTCAAAGCCATCAATTCTCCTTAAAACGGAATATCATCCAACTCTGGCTGATCGATCGGAGCAGGAGCCGCCGGAACTTTAGCTTTCGTCGTCGCTCTAGGAGTCGAAGCAGGTGGAGTCGAAGCAGGTGGAGTCGTCGGAGCCACCCCAGCAGGCTTTGTGGTAGTGCCCATTTCTGCACTAAAAGACGACCCAATCTCAACCCCAACCAGACTGTGAATTCGCTGCACCGTCATCTCAGCCGTCTTTTCCTTAAAGCCCTCCGGACGATCGACCGTATTCATTCCCAGGCGACCTTCGATAATCACCCGATCGCCTTCGTGATAATTTGTCTGAATCTCTTGTGCCAGATTGCCCCAGCCGACGACCTTGAGCGTTGCAGGTGGCTCATCCGGACGCAGCCCCGCAATTTGCACGCGCATCTCAGCGATCGGAGTCTGGTTGTCCGACGTATAGCGAAGTTGAGGGTCTTGAATGATTTCGGCCATCAAGATGCAATTATTCATAAATCAGAACAGGTGAAGTGTGAAACAAAATCCCTTCTCCCTACTCTATTTTAAGTGGTCGATCGACGAATCAAAACCCGCCAACAAAAACCCCCCAACATCACTGCCAGAGGGCAACTTTTCCGGGTACAAGGAAACTTGAGCGCTACAACCAACCGCAAACTTTAACGAACAGAAAAGGCTTCTGATTTTTCAGAGGCGCAGCCTTCTCTCGGAATATCTGTCAGCATCAGTTCAGGGTGTTCAAACTCTGGGTGCTTTGTCAACATCCCATCCAGCTTAGTGTCTGGCTTACGACGCGCTTTTTGCACCAGTCCCAACCCTAGAAATCCCGCGATCGCCAACAGTCCTGCTCCCGCAATTTTTAGATCAGTGGGTGACCCAAACGAATTGAGGTTTGCTTGAATCGTGTTGCTGGATGGATTAGAAGGAGTCGATCGACCTGGTTCAGCAGACCTGCCAAACGGAGCAGACGACTTATCTTTGGAGCCAAATCCTGTCGAATTGGCAGTGTGAGAGCAGGCGTTGACAGGGGCACTCAGCAAAACGCCGCCTAAAATAGTAGTGGAAAGAACAATCGCCAAAGACACACGGAGCTTGAGCATGGTCTTGTACGAAGAAACGACTCCGCTATTATAAGGGCGACCCTCCGGCTCAAAACAGACAAATACATTACAAAATTTGCGAAACTAACGCTGATCTTATGCCCACCTACATCGGAATTTCTAGCAGCGCCTTCCGGCATCCTCTCGATAGTCAAGCAGAACAGGCGCTCCGCAGTGTCCCTGGGTTTGATCTGGTGGCTCGCAAATTTGTCGAGTTTGTCTACGAGCGGCCGCGATTTGTCTATCTGATGGGCAACAGCATTGAGGTCGGCCCGCGCCAATACGCCAGCGTTTACCAGATTTTTCGCGAGTGTCTGCGCGATTTAGACATTCATCCAGAGCCAACTCTATTTGTGTCACAAGCGCCTTTGGTGAATGCTTACGCCCTAGGGCAAGAGCGTCCTTGTGTGGTGCTCAATACCGGACTTCTGGATCTCTTGAGCGAAGTCGAACTGCGATCGGTACTCGCCCACGAACTCGGACATCTTAAATGTGGTCACACGACGCTGACACAAATGGGCATCTGGGTGAGCATGGCTTTGTCGGGACTCGCAGACATGACCTTTGGTTTGAGCAGTCTAATCAGTACAGGTTTACTCTTAGCTTTTTATGAATGGTCACGCAAAGCAGAACTATCTGCCGATCGCGCCGCCCTATTAGTGATGGACGATCTCAGACCCGTGCTGCAAACCATGATGAAACTGTCCGGCGGCAGCAGCAAATATGCCAATGAAGTTAGCGTAGATGAATTTATTCGTCAGAGCGATCGCTACCAGGCGCTTGATCAAGACGGTCTCAATCAGGCCTACAAATTCATGCTCTACAACAATGTCTCTGACGGCATTTTTCTCACCCATCCGTTTACCGTTGAGCGAGTGCGCCATCTCCAAGAATGGTCAGTTTCGTCAGCTTTTCAGCAAATTCGTCAGGGCAACTATCCCCGCGCCGGGGCAGAAGGATCAGTCGAAGTTCCCGTCGATCCTGCCAACAACCCAGAAGCCGAAGAACTCCGCCGCCAAATCGAAGAACTCCAAAAAGAAATCGATCGCCTCAAGAAAAACTAGCGCGGTCGAGAAGGTTTGAACCTGAATTCAATGTTGGAGCAGTTATAGAACATGAAAGAGGAATCGGAACTTCAAGCGGTGGCTTGTTGATGATTTCTCTTTTCGGTTTTGTACCTTTCTACACCTGTATTGTAAAGACTATTTCCTACTGTGGAGGGGTGATGTGGGGCGATCGTTCTTCTACTCTGGTTCGTGTCATCTATGTTTTGGAGACCGTTAATGAGTAGCGAACCTACCTCTAAACCGCCTGCCCCCAACCATCAAGAGAAACCAGTCCCAGAAACCGTCAACCCCCAGGATCTCGTCTACGCGGGAGGATTTGTCGGCGATGCCAGAGAAATTGTCGAAAACCCGGCTGTGACTCCCCAAATGTTAAATGAGCCAGGTGATCTGCGAAGCGATGCTTTAGAAGAGGATTAGAACCGCAGAAAGCTGCTCTCTAAAATCTCCGTCGATCGGAAGATGAACGCGAAGCCTGTCGAAATTAGAGTATGGCGATGAATCGTTATTTTTTAACCGAGTGATTGTGGTGTGATCACAGACGAAAATAGCGCTTGATACCTGATTACTTTTTGATTGCTACAGATTGGGTAAAGGACTTTGAACGCTGGACTTTAGACACATTGTTCAAGTATTGCTTGAGTCTCAAGCCTTTACAGGTTTTGTAGTACTAAGAAATTGGGATTGCCCATGACAAGTGTCTCGTTGCTTTGTCGAAATTGTTTTAAGTGGCTGTTTCAATAGTCCAGGTCAAAAGCTTGTGAGATTGGCTGCCAGTTTAGCGTTAGACAACAAGGTCGATCGACAGACGTTTGAGCAGCCTACAGATTTTGCGGCATCTAAAGTCCTTTGTCTTGCAGCGATCGTCTCGGTTGCCCCCTGCCTATTTTGGCTCTGTTAAAGCCACTGTTTTTATTTCCAATGGAGTCATGAAAGTAGCCCTCGTCCATGACTATTTGACCCAGCGCGGTGGTGCAGAGCGCGTTTTTGAACTGCTTTGTAAGCGTTATCCCGACGCAGATGTGTTTACGTCTTTGTATGATCCCCAGCATTCGATCGATTTAGGCGATCGTGTCGTTCACACAACTTATTTACAAAAAGTTCCGAATGCGTCCCGATATTTTAAGCTGCTCGCGCCCTTGTATTATTCAGCCTTTCGATCGCTGGATCTGCGCGAATATGATTTGATTATCAGCAGTAGTACCACGTTTGCCAAAGGGGTGAGAAAACGTCCAGATGCCAAACATGTTTGTTTTTGTCACAATGTGACCCGATTTCTCTGGGATACCAAAACCTATTTGCGAGAATACACAGCCTATCAGCGCTTTTATCCCTTGCTAGAAGGCGTGTTTCAGTGGATGCGTCAGGCAGATTTGCGCTATTCTCAAGAACCTGATTTATATATTGCCAACTCTAGTATCGTTGCGCGTCGAATCAATAAAGTCTACGGCAAACCTGCTTTGGTGATCAACTACCCGATCGATAGCAATCAATTTACCTTCTCAGATCAGAAAGAAGACTTCTATCTTGCATCGGCTCGACTGTTGAGCTACAAACGCATTGATGTGATTGTCGAAGCCTTTAACTGGCTTGGTTGGTCACTGCTGATCACCGGAGACGGGCCCGAACGGGAGACACTGCAAGCCCGCGCCATGAATAACATTCAATTTTTGGGTCATGTCACAGACGCAACGCGCAAACAACTAATGGCTAAGTCGCGATCGGTGATTGTCACAGCGCTAGAAGATTATGGGTTAGTCCCGATCGAAGCCAACGCCAGTGGAACGCCCGTCATCGCCTATGGAGCAGGAGGCGTGCTCGATACTCAAGTGCCCGGTACGACTGGGGTCTTCTTTAAATCACAAACCCCCGAAGCCCTTCATGCTGCTCTGTTAAACGCTCGTACGATCGCCTGGAACTATCGCAACATTCGTGAACATGCGTTGAGCCACTTTTCAGAGCCAGTGTTTTTTGAGTCGGTCGATCGTGTGATTCAAGGCGTTTTTGGTGATTAGCAATCCCTGTTTTTTTAATGAAAGGAGTTCCGAGGCGTGGCTGAGAGCAATTCACACTTATTGATGTCCGAACCTGATCCAGGCTATGGACAACTGCTGGCGGTCTTAGTTCGGCGGCGCTGGTGGGTAATCGGAATCTTGGGAGCGACCGTACTGATATCAGGAGTTTTTACGCTGTTTTCTAAATCGACTTATCGCAGTTCGATGCAGTTGATGATCGAGTCAAACTATCGCAGCCGTAAAACTGACACAGGCACAACCGGAACGCCTTCATTTGCCGATTCCAATGTCGAAATTGACAACGCGACCCAGTTAAATCTAATGCGATCGTCGCAGCTTTTACAACGAGCGGTCGATCAGCTAGAGCCACGCTACAGAGATATCGAGGTTGATCAGTTAAAAAATAATCTAACGGTCAGTCAGGTTTTAGAACAAAAGGGCAACGACAAAATTGGAACCAGTATTTTTGAAATTGTTTATATCGACAGCGATCGCCAAAAGACACAGGACGTATTACAGGCGATTCAACAGGTTTATCAACAGTACAATTTAGAACAACAAAAGCTGCGGCTCACCAAGGGATTGTCATTTATTAATGATCAAATTCCACAAGTAGAAGCGCGAGTCAATACAGCAGAAGCAGAACTAGAAAAGTTTCGCAAAAAGCAAGATTTAATTGATCCCGAACTGCAATCTAAATCACTGGTAGAAGCGTTGAGTTCTCTGCAAAAAGACCAGCGATTAAATCGAGCCGACCTGAAAGATCTGCAAGCCCGCTATGGAGCACTTCAACAACAGCTTGCTCGATCGCCCCAACAAGCCGCCATTGCTGCCCGACTCAGCCAGTCACCTCGCTATCAGTCCTTGTTAAATGAGATTCAAAAATCTGAGATTGCTATTGTTAAAGAGCGAACGCGATTCAAAGACAAAGCGCCCTTTGTGCAACAGGTCATCGATCAGCGACAAAAACAACTAGCCCTTTTGCGGCAAGAAGTTCAGCGTATTCTCGGCCCTCAAACTGCTGCCCTTGCACCTTCAGCCGATGGATTAGTCGCCGCCGGACAGCTTGGAGAAAATGACTTGAAGTTTGCCAGTTCTCTAGTCGAGGCTCAGGTAAATTTGGTGGCTGCCCAAGCGCGCGATCGCAGTTTGACTGATAATGAAGCTCAACTTCGGGCTGAGTTAAAACGCTTCCCCAGTCTACTGGCAGAATACAATCGCCTCCAGCCTAATGTGTTAGTCAATCGTGAAACCCTACAGCAACTTCTCAAAGCGAGACAAGAATTAGGGCTAGAAATCGCCCGCGGTGGCTTTGATTGGCAACTGGTTGAGCCACCTCAATTAGGTAGAAAAACTGGCCCAAGTTGGTTACGTAATCTACTACTGGGATCGGTTGCGGGCTTGATGTTGGGCAGTGTGGCGGCCTTTTTACGAGATGCGGCGGATGATGCTGTTCGTACCTCAGAGGATCTCAAAAAACAGGTGGCGTTTCCACTATTGGGACTGGTGCCAGAAGTGCCTTTGAACGAGATTGCACCTTTCCAGAAATCGCCTTCTCTTGCGCCTTCGCCGTTAGAAGTGATTCATTGGGCACCGTTCCGCGAATCGTTGGATTTGATATACAAAAACATTCAGCTATTGACGATCGCCAGTCCTCTCAAGTCGATTGTAATCACGTCAGCATTAGCAGGAGAAGGAAAATCAACGATCGCGTTAGGGTTAGCTATCAGTGCTGCTCGGCTGCACCAGCGAGTGTTGTTAATTGATGCCGACCTGCGCCGTCCGGGATTGCACAAACAGCTTGAATTGCCTAATGAACAGGGGCTTTCTAATTTGTTGTCGAGCGATCGGGCCCTGAGCCAAAATGCGATTCAACCCGCCAGCACTTATAGCGATCTTTCAATTTCTGTTTTAACGGCGGGCCCTGCGCCCACTGATCCCGTCAAGTTGCTCAGTTCAAGACGGATGCGTGAGTTGATGTTGATGTTTGAGCAGTCTTACGATCTGGTGATTGTCGATTCGCCCCCCGCGTTGGGAATTGTGGATGCGATGCTGGCGGCTTCTTTTTGTGATGGGGCGTTGTTTGTCGGGCGAATTGGTCAAGTCTCTCGCAACGAAGTCACTCAAGCGGCGGCGGCGATGAGTCGTCTGAATGTCATTGGCATTGTGGCAAACGGGGCCCAAAACACAAGCAATGCTTACTATCGAAGTGCTACTACCGTGTGACTGTAGTTTGAATCAATCAGTTTGAGCAATCCAAAGTTATGTGACTTTCTGAGTTTAATTCGTTAGATTGCATCACTCAACTGAGATTTTTTGGACAACTCTCATTAGGATTTCTTAGGATTTCTGGCGTTGCTGAATCAGGGGATGAATTGCCCCAAAGCGGAGAGAAACCCGATGTTCAAAGTCCCCCATTTTGGGGGATTTAGGGGGCGAAAAGATGGACACTTCTCACAGATTCATCCTTCCAATCAGCAACGCCGAATTTCTCTAGTGCCGCTTTTGGTTTTTGACCTGTGTGAATAGCATGATTAATGCCAGGACGATCGCCAGTCCAATCATTGAGATCATGATTCCAACTTGGCTGCTTTGACGAATAGCGATCGCCACCAATGCCCAAATAATTACGCCGCTAAAGGCAATGTCACGGTATCGAATCGTGATCACCGCTGAGATTACAGTTGCGATCACCGCCATGACCACTGTCCACACAGCCGGAGCAATTCCCCCTCCATCCCAATCGATGGCATAAAGTGCAGACGCAACATTGACGATCGTCGCTACGCTAATCCACCCAAAATAGACGCTAAAGGGAATCTGAACATACCATTTTTCTGAACGAGAGAGAGAATCCTGATGTTGCTGAATCGACAAGAAAGCGACGATCAAGCTAATCAGAATTCCTACCATAAACGCAACCGATAGCCAATAGTTGCGTAACTGGAACTGAAACACCCAGATACTCTGAAAAACAGAAGCCCAAATAATCGGCAGCCTTACTTTTTGAATCAGAGGATGATTACGGCGGTTTACAGACAGTTGATACACGCCAAACGCAATCAACCCAGTGTAGATCAAACCCCAAATTGCAAAGGCATAGTTAGCTGGCGTGATCAAAACATTGGCAAAAATCGTATTAGCGATCGCTCCAATACTCAGCCCATTAATCGGGAAGAAATTAGAGATGCCGTTAATGATGATCGCACCCAAAATCGCCACGATCGTCAAAACTGCCAGAAGTTTATCTTGAGAATCAGAGCGCTGCATACCGTTTCCTTTGAGTCAGATACCTACAGGATAGTGGGAACGCAATCAGGAGTCCTCTATCCAATTCCAGGTTGCGATCAGGCAGACAGTTGCATCCAATCATCCATCTCCGAAAATGAGTCACAGCCTGTCACTTCCATCAAGGTTTGCAGCGTAGAGATATCGCGTTTTTCCCATTCGGCAAAGATAGTTTCTCGATCGTCCGTTGGCGGATAGTATTTGTAAACGCGCACTCCCCCCCGTCGCCCATCGGCCGCTTGATCTCGACCTGTACAAGTAAGCTTCAAACCAATCTTTCCAAGCAATGCCTGCACGATCGCCATCGGCGCTAACTTCTCGGTAATCGTGATATTGAACAGCGTTTTGATATCTTCTTTGTATTGCGTCGCAAATGAGACCACATGCTGCACTTCAGAATCGCTAGCACGAATCTTTTCATTAGGTCTGAGAAAGTCTAAAATCTTGAGCGATCGTAATGCTTCTACCTGCGCCGTTAGCAATCGGAGATCTTGAACTGAAATCTTACCATCCCCACGATCAAGGTGTCCCTGAAGCTCTTGCATGTCGTGTAGTTTGACGAATTCAGGATCATAACTCAGGTAGTAATGTAAGCGAAGTTGAGAGTACCATCCTTCGTCATCTTTGAGTTTTAATTCTGGGGTAATTTCAATTGGATAACGCCGTTGTAGTTCGTGTTTGCGTTTGCTATGTCGCTTGCGTGTCGTTTGTGCAGATTGATCCTTGAGTTCATCGTATTCAGCAGCGCTAAGTTCTGGTGACGCGGAGATGGCGATCGCTTCCGCTTTTTGATTTTGCGTTCTGATTTGGGCGATCGATTGAATGACGCGATCGGTGCCTTCTGCGTCGTGTCGCCAGCCCAAAAATTCAAATCCAGAAATCTGCAAGCTGCCGTCCGCTAACGATCTGAGCATTTCTCCTGTGACAAAGGTTTGTCCAAACAGTTTTGCAACATCGTCGGTTACAACCGTCACTTGATGTCCCTCCATTAATAAACCATTCCGCAATTCTTTGCGATAGCTCCAGAGCGAAGCGTTGACACGGGCCGCCATTTTTGCCCAGGTGCGAAGTGAGATCGGATCGCTTTGTTCATCGAGATCAAAATCGACATCTTTGAGCAAAGAAATGTTGTACTTAACGGCTTTGGTCATCGACTGGGCAACTTCTCGATAGTGACAGCTTCCGTTACCAATCTTGCTCGGACTAAAATACGCCGCCCACACATACCGAGGCACTGATTCGCGCACTCGTGCCAAGGCTTGCCGAGATTCAGAATCAGGAGTCACGCCCTGAAAAATGCCAAACACCGCTTTAAAGTGGCCGCGAATGTCGATCGACACCCCCGTTCCGATCGTCGGTGTACTCAATACAATGTCGTAGCTGGGCAAAATTTCGTTAAGGCGATCAACAATTCGGTAAGCAGCATGGTCAGGATCAGCCACACTTTCGCTGTCAATCCTGAGAATTCGCTTGTTTGGAAAACGGCTCTGCAAATAAGTTTCGAGGTTCTTAGAACTCCATTTCCCCTTAACTTTTTGCGAATCCAAACAGACAAATACAGCACCCGTTTCGA